>DAOUSM010000022.1 GCA_030627225.1 Candidatus Bathyarchaeota archaeon
ATTGTTAGCTAGCGCAGAAATGTTTGTTAGCACTTGGAAAATGTTGCCAGCCAGCATTACTCCTCTTGTGGCATGAGCAATTTCACCCTTCTTTATTCTCCAGGCGGGGGTTGCAACCACAGAGAATTCCCCGCTTGCTGGATTACTGCTGTGGGCACCTTGCAGATAATACACAAGAAGGCCATCATCCACTTCGCTGAGAAGCTCTTCCGGTGATTTTTTTCCGGGCTTTAAATGAAAGTTTGTGGCTTCCACGTTTGGCGTGGATACATACCCGGCTCTTGAAGCGTTTCCTGTGCTTTCTTTTCCTTCTTTCTTCGCGGTGTAATTATCGTAGATGAAGTTGTGTAGGATCCCTTTCTCTATTATGAGTGTTTTTTGTTGGGGAACGCCCTCACCGTCAAATTTCCATGTGCGGAGGCCGCCCTTAAATAAGCCGTCATCATGGATTGTCACGATTTCAGAGGCAACTTTCTCCCCTATTTTGCCTTTAAAAGCAGACTGGTTTCTCTGAACATACTCTGCCTTAACCGCGTTAATCAATGTGTAATAAAAAAGCTGTTGTAAGGCAAATTGTGTGAATATTACGTTGGTGATTTTTGTCTCTATTCTTTTAGTTTTTAGCGCCGAAACGGCGAGTCTTGCGGCTTCTCTGCCAACCCATTCGGGGTCAATTTTGCCGCTTCTTTCAGTATTAAACTCAAAGCATACTGGTGTTACTTCGCCTCCTTCTTGAGCTATTGTTGCCAAACTACATTCCATAATCGTTCCATGATCGAAACCTTCAACACCGTTTGAGTTAGTCACAGCCTTACGCAAGTATGATGCTCCTACTCCCCCCTCAATTGGAAAGACCCGCTTGTCTGTTTTTTCAGCAGCATCTAACATTGCAGAAGCAGCCTTTACCAAGTCTTCAGGGAGAAGCTCAACGATGTCATTGTCATAGGTATTTTCCACAGACGCAAAAGGTTTCTTGGTTGGGAGGCCACACCAATCCTTATCCGGTTTACTTGCTTTAGCAGAATTTAACGCCTTGAGAACCGTTTCTTCAATTGCGTTCTCATTCTCTAATATGTTCGTGTAGGAAAAGCCTATCGCCTTATTGATTATGGTTCTAATTCCTAATCCCAAGTCAATTATTCGGGAGCTTCTGGTGATTTGTCCCCGTTCAATGTTAACACTCGTGGTGAGACCTTGATATATGAACGCTTCAGCTTCTTCGGCGCCTTTCTTTAAAGCAAAGTTGACCGCTTTTTCGGCTAAACTTAACATTTCCTCTTGCTTAAGCGCTACCACCGACAAGAACCTCCCTTAACCTGATGTGGGGACCACCGTCACATATGAAGGCTGTTTGCCCCTTTCCACATCTTCCCGGCCATAGTTCAAAGTCTTTTCCGACAGCATCCACCTTAAGTAGAGTTTCAAGCGTATTACCACTTATAGAAGCATTACGGACAGGTGCGCCTAACTCACCGTTAACTATTTCGTAAGCTTCTTGAATGCCAACTTGGAAAGTGCCGTCTAAGTTTGCTTGGCCTCCCCTAAAGCTTTTGAGGTAATAGCCAAATTTTATGTCATCCACTAATTCCTCGAAGGAATGGTCTTTCGGCTCCATGAATGTGTTGCGCATTCGAATTATGGGTTCAAAACGGAAATCTTCAGCCCTCGCATTGCCCGTTGGTTTTGCATTAAACTTCTGTGCGGTTTCACGGTTATGCATCAACCCAACAACAACTCCATCTTTTACTAGAAGCGTTTTCTGCGTTGGAACCCCTTCATCATCATATTTGAAGGAGCCGAAAGCACCTTCTATTGTGCCGTCATCATAAAAGGTTACAATTTCAGAGGCTATTTTCTTTCTAATTTTATTAGATAAAACTGAACCTGATAATGTTAAGTCTGCTTCAGCTAAATGTCCAAAGGCTTCATGAACGAAAACCCCAACCACGTTTGGTCCTAAAACCGCTGGAAATGTTCCACCCTTTGGAGGTTTAGCTTTTAGCTGTTCGACTGCACGTTTTGCAACTCTTTCTCCCACGATTTCTGGAGTTTCAACATCGAATACTTCATATCCAGCTGTTGAACCTATCTCCTCACGGCTGAAAGTGAAAATACCCGCTCTTGTGGCTGTAGCTACCATTCTTGACCAAACATAGAGCTTATCCTGTTCAATGTAGGTACCCTCATTATTTATGAAGTAAGTTGTTCCAGTTAAATCAAGATAATCTATCGTGCAGCTTTTAACGTGATCGTCATAGCCTAGGATAGTGTTGCCTATGGTTAATGTTGTGTTTATCTTGTCTTCTATCGGGATTTCTGATAGATTTTTTCTGGTTTTCACCATCACTTTGTCTTCTACGGCCTTAGTTTCAACAAGCTTTATCGGTGATTTTAGTCTCCAACTCGCAGCCTTTGCCATTTTACAGGCATGTGAAACAGCGTTTGTTAAAGTTTCAGAGTCTAATGTTCCAACTGATGCGAAGCCCCATGCACCATTCACAAGCACACGTAAAGCTGCTCCGTTTTCAATCCCCTGCTTCGCTGCTTCAACACGGTCTTCTTTAATCGTGAGCATGGTTTTGAAAAGTTTCTGTGCACGAACTTCAGCATATTCAGCTCCAAACTTTTGAACCGCTGTATCTAAAGTCTTGTTTAAAATGTCTCTCAATGGATCTCCTCTTTTAACGTGCAAGTTTTGGAGGGAATCTATCTGAACAGCTTTATAAATTGTTATGGTTTTCCTTCTTCATGAACTTATCTTAGCAAGAAACAAATTACGCAAAGTGAATATCCTAATGAAAAATAGAAATGGAAACAGCTTATGCCTTCCGCGTGAGCAATTTTATTTGGCTAACAAAATCGTATTTTTCTTGCTTTTTCTCCAATTCGAGTCTACGAAGCAAACCATAGTTTGAGTATATATCCTCCAAAATTTTTCGTTCAACAGCATAGGCACCAGATCTTAGAAACCGCTCAAGTCCCTCTGCGAATACATCGATTTTCTCAGCTATCTCATTCCGTTTTAGTGAGTAGTTGTTTTCTAAGTATCTGTACATTAGACGTGTAGCTTCTTCTCCGAAAATTTGTTTTAGGGCGCGGTCTATGATTTCTGAGATTTTGTTTTCTCTGCCATTGTTTATTTGTCGGGTTATGCTTTTCATTGTGGTCTCCAGCATAAGTATCGTGTGTATTGCGACTTAATAAGTATTGCCGTAGAAACGTTAAACACATACACACATTGGAATATGTGAAAGTCTATTGTCACATAAAGTCTGTAAGATTTAGTTGTTGAACCCTTTCCGGAGCAGGCTTTTCCGCAGAGCTCTCTTCGAAAATAACAAGTTTCCCGTAGACACCGTCGTATCCAGGTATAACTTTAACCTTTCCTTCTCTGACTCTAACTATTGTCTCAGCAATTTTCTCATTTACAACTTTGCTTAACGCAGCCTTTGAGGCATCTATCAGCACAGTGTATTCATCACCGAATCGTTTAACAAGCTGATTGTAAATGGTCCACACTTTTTGAGTGGATGGAGAACCAGTGCCTAAAACAGTTGCAACGATTTCAGAAAGCGGCAGCAAACGCATAAAATCTATGGCGTTTTCGGGCTTAAAACCAGCGGGACGGTCAGCCAACTCTTCAACTCGCTGCTCAACTCCCTTTGTGAGTTTCCTGCGGCAAATCGGACAGATGTTTCCGAGTTTTATTGCTTCTTGTGGAGAAAGTGTAACATTACAGTTTCTATGCCCGGTCCAGTGATATTTTCCATAAGCTGGGTTGGTTTCAATTGTAAACTTAAATCGTTCCTTATCCTTAAGGCGGATGGCATCTGCAACCTCGCGATAGCTTGGTCTCTTGAGTTCGAAAACGTTGGCTTCCCTTCCGATGCGCCAAGGCCAAAAACTATGGCTGTCACTGTTTGAAACCAAGGTAAATCTGTCGAGTTTACTTAAACGCCAATTCATGGGAGGGTCTGACGAAAGCCCCGTTTCTAGAGCGTAAATATGCTTCGTCATGTCTTGGTAGCAGTCTTCAAGGCTGTTGAATCCGCTGAACGCTCCGAAAACGCTGAACCACGGGGTCCAAGCGTGGGCTGGGAAAATCATGTTTTCGCTTGAAACTTCCATTATTTCCTCTACTAAATGTGGCGCATCCATGTTTAATGTTGGTCTGCCATCCACTGATAAGTCGCCGTATTTCGCCAGCCTCTCGTTAATCTGAACCGCTGTTTCTATGCTAGGCGTTAAAATAACATGGTGAACCTTCTTTACTTCATTTTCAAAAGTGAATATAGTGCTTACTTCTGTTGTTATCATAAAATATACAGGTAGCTCTGGATTTTTAGCAACTTTATATAAGCCAGTATCCTGTTCTTCAACTAGAACCTCTTGCAGTTCTTTAAGCCATTTCGGATGTGTGAAGTCTCCTGTGCCTACAAGGTTTAAGCCCTTAATTCTTGCGAAACGAGCAATCTCCGCGATGCACATTTTCTGGCTTGTGGCGCGGCTGTAGCGGCTGTGTATGTGTAGGTCAGCTATCACCCTCAAGTTTTCTCGCCGACCATCAAGTTTTTGGAAGTTTCATTTTCGCTTCCTGAAGAACAGTAGCTTGTCCTTTTCGCTTTCATATTCGAAGCCAACTTCGAACTGTCCCTTTATCTCTTCTGGTTTTCCTTTATAGAATAAAGCCTTTCTCTATGTTGATGTATATTAAAGTTGAGTAAAGTCTCTTGTGTCAGAGGAATCTTTTCCTCAGCTCAAGGAAGTATGTTTCAAAGGTTCTATGGTTTGAGCGTTTGTTAAGATTTCGTCAATAAAGCGTGTGCGTGGTTTTTGTGGTTGGGATGTTATTTTGGATATGGATTTTCCGTTCATAATGTTTTTGTGGTTTGATTTTAGTTTTACTTTGGGTTTGAGGCGTGACTGTTAGGGATTTGTTAGGGGATTATTGGTTTGCGAGGATTGTTCTTGTTTTGTGGCTTGTTAGTTCTTTTTTTGTTTTGTTTTTTTTGGGTAGGATTGATTATATTGTTCATCATGACCTTTATGATTTTGGTTTGAGGTTTAGTCTTGAGTGGGCTAATCCTTATTGGGTTACTTTGCGTTTGATTTATGTTTATTTGGCTGTTCCTGCAGTTTTGAGTGCTGTTGTTTTGGGTTTGGATTTTTGGAGGAAAGTTAATAGTAATAAGCGTGTTTCTAGGCGTCGGCGTAAGCCTGAGAGTGGTAAGGTTCAGCCTTTGAGGGAGAATTCTATGCTTATTTCTTGTCCTTCTTGTAAGCGGGTTTTTGGTAAGCCTTTGGTTATGCTTAATTTTGATAGTGGAAAGCCTAGGTTGGTTAATGTTTGTCCTTATTGTAATGCTGTTTTGGGGAATGCTGTTTTGGGAAGTGCTGATGAAGAGAGTTTGGAGACGATGCATGTGGCGGAGTTGGATAAGGAAGTTACTCATTGAGGTTGCACTATTGCGTAAAGGATTGTGTATAGTATGGCGACGAGGCCTATGGTGATTAGTGTTACTGCTATTGGGTCGTAGGTTGTTATGCGGGCTGTTTTCCACCATTGGAGTGAGCCTTCGTAGCGCCACTTTTCTTCTAGTGTTAGGTTTGAGTTGCTTAGTAGTTGTTCGTGGGTTTGTATTATTGAGTTTGTGTATAGCCAGAGGCTTATGCCTGTGATTAGTAGTATGGCTCCTGTCCCGAAGATTGCTGTGAGTTTGTTTCTTTTTGTTGGGGTTTTTAGTTTTGACATTTTGTATAGATCCGTGTTTTGTTAGGGTATCTATTTATAGTGTAATGTATAAAGTGGTTATTCTTAAAGTGAAATATTTTGAGAGGATGGATGGAATTTGGTGACTTTTAAGTGTTTTTTTTGGTTGTTTTTTGTTGTTTTTGGTTTTGTGGGATTGGTGCATGTTTGTTGTTCTAATGGAAAGTTAATTATAGTTTTGGTGGGAATTAGAGGGATTGTTGGGGAGTGGGTTGATGGCGGTTCAGGCTTATGTTCTTTTCAAGGTTAGTTTGGGTACTGAGAGGGAGGTTTGTAGGAAAATCGTGGAGTTTGACGAGGTTTTGGTGGCGGATACGATTTATGGTGAATATGATGTGATTGCTAAGGTTTCTGTGCCGGGGCTGGAGGCGTTGGAGGAGTTTCTGTCGGAGAAGATTAGGAGTGTGCCTGGAGTAGTCTTGACGTCTACGATGATCATAGCCCGGGAGTATGTGGGAAAAACTAGGCGTATTAAAAAGTAGCGGATGCTTTTTGGGCGCTGTTGGACCTTGCAGTGTCTTTTCCGTTTTGTTTGGGATTTTTTTCTTGGCTGTGTTCTTGTCCTTGCCTGAAGCGTGTGTGGTGTTGATTGGAGGGAAGGTTGCATGATGTTTTGTTAGGTTGTCTTAAGTCTTAAGACAGCAAAGTTTATTAGTCTTGAAGGGTACGGTTATGTCTGTCACTGGTTTGTGGGCTGAAAAATGAGAAAGAACGATTTGCAGGAAAGCGCACTGAGAAGTGTTTCGCGTGAAGAAAGGAAAAGAGAAGCAAGTAAACCATTGTATTTGGATCGTTATGAATGAGCGTGCGCTAAAAACGTGTTATTCTTGTTGGGAAAGGATTTTTTCGAACTTGTGGTATTTCGGTTCTGTGGCTTTTAGGATTTCGTTTCTTAGGTTTTCTCCTTTTGGTGTTGATTCTCTTATTCTTGTGAATTCGTTGGCGAGTTGTTCGTCGTTGAAGACGGTTTTTATCCAGTTTTCGAAGTCTTTTCTGTAAAGGTGAAATTCTAATGCTGTTGCATCTATTTTTTTGACCAGTTCACAGAAGTCTTTTAGACTTTTTGCTGACAAGCCTGTGTATCGTCCGATTTCGGTGTAGAAGTGGAACTCCATGCCTTTAGGAACCATGTTAAGCATTTTGAGGGCGGTTTTGCCTTTTTCTGTTATCGAGTATCCTTGCCCAACACTCTTGACGAAACCCGTCTTTGCAAGTTCTTGTACATGTTTCAGCGTTTGGGTTTGGGTTAGACCTACCATTTGTGTGAATTTTTTTAGGCTGAGCTTGCCGGTGATCGTGTTCATAGCCTTTAAAATTTTTAGTCGTTCTTCTGCCAAGTCTTCTGTCACCTCAGGCTTTCAATAATATATTCTTGTACCGGTCTTTAAATGCATTAGCATATTTATCATCGAGTAGTGTTTTGTCCTTAATTGTTCGGTGGTGCTGGTGAACAGGTGGTTAACTCTTATTCTTTTGTTGCTAAACCTCAATTTGGGACTGTTGTTGCGGTTTTCATAGGTGTAATATAAGCGTGCTCTGTGATTCGCTCTTGAATTTCTATGAAGCCCTTGAGACTTTTTGTGAACAGAAGCAACGAAACGCCCATAAATCTAAATTGTGCGTTAGTATAAAAAGGGACTTTGAACAGGAACGGTTTAGTGAGGGAGTTGTATGGACGTGGAAAAAGAAGTTGTTTCGTACTTATACGAATATGGAAACACGAGAGAAAGTGACATAATCAACTATGGCATGAAGAAATTTAATTACTCTTCGGAAAGGATGAAAAAGGTCATAAAGCTAATGGTGGTAAAGGGTAAAATCTACTATGTTGTTCACGGCAAACTTGAACCGCCTGAAGTTTATATCAGCTTGAAAGAACCTTTGCCTCCCGAAACTTCGAAGATTCTCCTTGAAACTTTTATTCAAATAAAAGACGCTGAAGAAGATGCGCAGAAGATTCTTGAAGAAGCGGCGGCACTTGCGGAACGAAAAATCAAAGAGAGGCACCTATGAACGTAGCGTGTGCGTGCCATTCGTTTCAAAGTGAAGTAAATTAGGCTTTGGCGCGCGCAAGGCAAATATAGAGTAGTTGACGTTTCTTTTGAGTGAGGTGTGAGTGAAATTAGAGGCAAGATCAGCAATATAGGGTATGTTAACAGGATTAGAGACAACATTTTCGATATAAAAAGAAATAGACTGTTGCCTTTGTATGAGGATCTAAAGTCAGCGAGCTGTGTGGTTTGCGGGGGATCGGGCAGGTCGTTGCATTCCTTGAACGCTGCGGTGAGTCAGATTGCGGTGAGCAGGATAGGTTGGAGGAACAAGGTTGTGTTGACTCCGGACGATCCTGGTTTTCCTGGGAAAAACATGTATGATGCGGCGGCTGAGCTTGAAAGACGGTACAAGAAGATTCTGCTTTTGGTGAATTCTGGTAGTGGCTTCTCTGATGATCCTCTGGCGATGGCGCAGGATTTGGCAAAATATATCGAAGACAATAAAACTTCAAGGTTTTCGATGGGGCTCATAACTTCTAATGTGAATTCTCCGCTGGCACGGATAGTTCGTGAACACGGGCATGTGGTTGAGTTGAAGGGACGGGGGAAGTTGAAGCCGTCTTTAGAGTATAGTGAGATAGGCATTATGGGTGACATATTTGAGCTGGGAAGCCTGTTTCTTTTGTGTATGGTGACTGAAGCAATTTTTCGAAATCTGGAGGTGGATGGGGTTTTTGAGCTCTGTGAGGAGGAATTTGCCAAGCTGGGGTCTATGATTGACTTGAATGTGGGGTCAGAAACTTACATGCGGATCGTTGATATACTGGAAAAACGGTCTAACGTTTTTCTAGGCGGGAAAGGCACGGCAAACGAAATTGTCAAGATGAGTGCCATAAGACTTTTCCACATTAAAAGTTTCTTGGGAGACAACGTCTACATAGCTAGAGGTGTTAATACTCCGCATCCGAGAGCGGGAGACCTCGAGGTCTTGGTGTCGTTTTCTGGAGAAACTAAGCCTGTTATCAATTGGTGTGACGTGTTCAGAAAGCTTAACGGAATTGTCTTTGCGATCACGGGAACAAAAAAGTCAACTTTAGCTGAAAATTCAGACTTTCAAATAATATTGGAGGAAGAAGTTAAGCCAAGCCAGCCTAGGAGGTTTTACATGAGAGCAGCGTATGTTTTGAGTCCATTGCCGGTTAAATTGGCTGAAAGATTAAGTGAAAGAGGGTTGAGGCTGCCAGAATACATATTTGATTGGTATCACTCTGTAATCCAATAGACCCTTAATGGGGTCCAAATATTTCTTTATCTTTTCAGCCTCAATGTGCTCTCTGCCTATAAAC
>DAOUSM010000189.1 GCA_030627225.1 Candidatus Bathyarchaeota archaeon
AAACAAATTCTCCGTTGCAATAGCAGCATTATTTTTTACAGCCTTTTTATATTTAACCGGAGCCCATAACGAAACAAATTCTCTGGTCATTTTTATCACTCTTGCCTTAGGTCTCAGTTCTTTTGTTACATTACCAATACTTTTTAAAGGCAAGAACTACAAGCCACAGCCACTTCAACAGGGAGACGCACAGTCAACTACCCAAAGCTAAAGCTTTTGGGCTTGTAAAAGCCCTATGTTGACCCGCTAGAGCTTGCAATGTATCAGCAAGCTACGTTAGGCCAGAAATAGGTACCAGTGGGTGCTTGCCAGCCCACTGCTCTACGGCAACTATTTAAACAGGTGTAAGAGGGTTAAGCCAGTGATAGTTGCGTTAAACCTGGTTGTAACATTAGCAAGGCAAACTTTACCCAAGCAATTGGAGGAATATTTTTGAAAGTGTTTGTAATAGACGTACATAAAGAGCCACTTGACCCTGTGCATCCAGCAGAGGCCAGACTACTTTTGGACCAGCAGAAGGCCGCTGTGTTCAAGAAGTATCCATTCACCATTATATTAAAGGAAGAGCTGGAAACCACCCAACAGCCAGAAGAACTACGGTTAAAAATAGACCCTGGTAGCAGGTCTACTGGAATAGCTGTGATCAACGATACCAGTGGTGAAATAGTATTTGCTATGGAGCTGGAGCACAGAGGACTGAGGATTAAAAACCTGCTTGATTCAAGAAGAGCTATCCGTAGAGGGAGAAGATCCAGAAAAACAAGGTACAGAAAGCCCAGGTTTCTAAATAGAACAAGACCTAAAGGCTGGTTACCACCATCTTTAAAAAGTAGAGTCTACAACATTGAAACATGGGTACGTAGATTACGGAAGGTCTGCAACATCCAAGCTCTTTCTATGGAATTGGTTAGGTTTGACATGCAGCTGATGGAAAATCCTCATATCTCTGGAGTTGAATATCAACAAGGGGAGTTGATGGGTTTTGAAGTTAAAGAATATCTATTAGAAAAATGGGGCAGAGAGTGTGTCTACTGTGGAAAGAAGGACACACCGCTGGAAGTTGAACATATTTTACCCAAAGCCAGAGGTGGCTCTAACCGGATTAGCAATTTAACTATAGCTTGTACCAAGTGTAATCTGGAAAAGAACAGCCAGTTAATAGACCAGTACCTATCAGACAGACCAGAACTGCTCAGAAAGATTCTAACCAAAACCAGAGCCCCACTGAAAGATGCTGCAGCAGTTAATGCTACCAGATGGAACTTATATTGGACGTTGCAGACTGCAGGACTCCCTGTAGAGACTGGATCTGGTGGGCTCACAAAGTTCAATCGTAAAACCAGAAAATTACCCAAAGAGCATTGGGTGGATGCAACCTGTGTAGGTAAGTCTACACCTGCTAAGCTATGGCAAACTCATAAGCAAGTTTTACAAGTTAAGGCTATGGGCCATGGAAGTAGACAGATGTGCAGAGTGGATAAGTATGGTTTTCCCCGGACAAAGGCTAAAACCAGAAGTAAAAATGTCAAAGGGTTTCAGACTGGAGATATTGTAAAAGCCATTGTGCCCACTGGCAAAAAGGCTGGAACGTACAATGGCAGAGTAGCTGTTCGAGCATCTGGATCTTTTAATATTAAGACTCAGACGGCAACAACTCAGGGCATAGGCCATAAACACTGCAAAGTTTTACAGGCAGTTGATGGCTATGCATATTTTAATCAACAGCAGAAAAGCTGCTAAAGCAAGGCTCATATCCCAAAGCTAAAGCATTGGGTTTCACGGCCTAAAGGCTATATTATGAGCACAGAAAAACAAATCGAAATTGAACATCCAGGTATCATTCTCAAAGAAGAGTTTATGGAACCTTATAGTGTTTCTGCATACCGCTTAGCCAAAGAAACTGGAATCGATAAAATGACTTTAAGTGGAATTTTAAGAGGCTTACGTACTATTACGCCACAAACAGCCTTGAAACTTTCCAAATTTTTTGGGTTATCAGAAAAATTTTGGATCAATTTACAGACAGATTATGATTTAAGAATAACCAAACATAAGCTTTCTAAAGATTTGGATAAGATACATACTCTTCCGCAAATAATCAACGCATGTTGATTCGCAATGGACATGAAGACATGGTGTAAACATGGGGTCAAACCTTGATTAGAGCGGGAAATAGGGACAGGCCAATTATCCGATTCGCCTGCCCCCTTTTCTTGGCCCTCTTTTTCTTTTATTTCTCTTTGTCCACTTTTCTCTTTTATTTTCCTTTTCCTTCGCCCTTCACTATCGTCTGTCATCTGTCGTCTTCTTTTTCCCGATCACCGGTCACCGATTACCGTCCTCCGGCCCCTGCCCCCTGTCTTTTTTAAAATTGCCCTTCAATCCATGCTTCCTGAAATAAAAAACATGTATAATGTTAGTGTGTTAGTGAAACAACGAAAAATATCTAAAAAAGGCCTTGACGGAATTCGGTAGGTTTAGGTTTAGATATTGAATCTTCACTTCCAATTATCAAACCTAAACCATTTTCGTTTTTTTAAGATTTTC
>DAOUSM010000130.1 GCA_030627225.1 Candidatus Bathyarchaeota archaeon
CCGTTGCTGCCTCCGTAGGCAATAACCTTTGAATCTTTGCTTTTGCAGGACTCCAGTACGGCGATGAAGTCGTCGAAAACGTTTTGTTTCTTCTCTCTCATACCCTTTCTGTGCCATTGTTCGCCGTACTCTTTACCACCTCTGAGATTGGCAACCACAAGGGTGCCGCCGTCTTCCAAGAATGGCATGATGTGAGAATAGAATCTTGGTGTTAATGAAACAGCGAAACCTCCATATCCGTAGGCTAGTATTTTGTCTTGTTTTTGTGACCGTTTTCTTATCTTGAACATGTGAATTCGGGTCGCATCTTTGGACTTAACCCAAGAGTCTTCAATTTCAAAGTCTCCTTTGACTTCTTTTGAGTCAAGGACTCTGAGCTTGCCTTTTTCAAGCGAGTAAATGCGATATGGTATGAAGAAGGATTCGTATTTGAAGATGGCCTTGTCACCGTCAGAGCCAAGAGATTCTATGGTTCCTGCGGGTTCTGGCTTGATCTTCTTTTCCGGTTTGCCTTCAAGATCGAATGGTTGTATGGTTGAGGAGGAGTCGATAAGGTAGTTGACTACTATCTTGTTTTCGGAGACAACAGCTTCTTGCAGAGGATATGGCTGCTCTCCAATTATTTCTTGTGCGCTGGCATTCTTCTTGACTTCCAGTATTCTGCCCATTCCGCCCTTGTCAAAGGTGGCCACTAGATATTTGTTAGCTACATAATCATTTGTTAGCTACATAATCTATTGGCCAAGCTAGAAAGTCGCCTTTTCCATATAACAGATCCCAGCTTTCAGGTTCTTTCAACTTTCCGGCGTAAACATCGCTCTTTGTCCAGCCGAAACTTACCCACAGCAGGGCCTTGGCACCTTCTAGACTTTTCTTAAGCATTATGAAGTGGGAAGTTGGGATGCCTTTGCCAAAAACCAGTTTGTCTTTGCCGTTTTCTCTTAGGAAGATTCTTTCAGCTGGAGGGTCAATACCGTCGGGGGTTTTCTCTTTGGAATAGAACCTGCCATAGTAGTATCTTTCATTGTCCAACCAAGTTATGTCGCCAATTCTTCCCTTCAGCTCGTCTAAGACTTCTTTGGAGTCTGTATCCATTATTCGGGTGATCCCTTCATCAGAACCGCCAAAGGAGTATGAGAATGCGCAGCGTTTTCCTTCTTTAGAAGCATAAAGCCATTGCAGGACCACGTCTCTTCCGAGTTCTCTAGAATTGATCAGATTGTTTACAAATCCATCTGGGGCTATTATTCTTATTTTGAAGCTTTGCCCATCGCGCAAGAGAATGAAATGTCCTCTATTGCTTGTTCTAACTAGAAGAACATACGGAATCATATAGTAGTGTTCGATTCTTGGTCTTAGTTTTTTGGAGATGTTTTCGAGTTGTCTTTTTGTTGCTTTGTTTCTTTCTGAAACCCATTTTTTCAACTTTGGATGTTGAAGGTTCTCCATCCACAAGTATGAGTCTGTAATCTTAGTCATAGAAGTTTCTCCATTGAGTGTTCAATCATTATTCTTCGCTTGTTTCTTTTGTAGATTTCTGCTATTAAACGGGTTGTCTATGGTGCACGCGGTTGAGCCAGCGAGAAGCATATCGTTTTTAACCAAAAAATCTTATGGAATGGACTTGAGAAGCTTAACATTCCAGAAAGCGTGGCAGACTTTATTCAAGGCCACACGCCTAAACGCATAGAAGCGAGACATTACATTAAACTGAAACGTAAAGCCATGTCAGCCTGAAGCGTATTGCGTTGCGCATGAGCTATTCTTTTGTAGCGTATCCCAGACGCTTATTCTTCCGTATTAAGTCTTTAACTTACCTTTTTCCGATGAGCAACCATCTATGCTTCACGTCTTCCATTTTCCAACGTATTCCCCGATTATTGGAATCCGTATTCCACATCTTGAGCATTTCTTGTCTTTGGTGATTCCATATTTCAGTACATGGCATCCGTATCTCTGAACTATTTTTTCTCCGCAGTTAGGGCAATAAGTGTTCTCGTATTTATGCCCGGAAACATTTCCAATGTAGGGGTAAAGGACACCAGCCTTCCTCGCCATCTCATATGCTTTCTCCAAAGTCTCAACTCTTGTTGGCGGATTGCTAAACTTGTAAGCTGGAAAATAACGCGTAAAATGCAACGGGTTTTCAGCTCCAACCGTTTTTAAATGCTTTTCAATAACCCACCGCAAAGCTGCTTCGTCGTCATTAACATCTCTAACCACCAAGTTAACAATCTCCACATGCAACCCAAGTTTTTTTGCTTCCCGGGCGTTTCTCCAAATCTTCTCCGCATCAGCACCTCCACAATGTTTCTCGTAGGTTTCACTGTTGCCCTTTATGTCTATTTTAAGCCCATCCATCCCAGCCTCATAAAGCGCTTTAAGAACTTCTAAGGTCATGTAGCCGTTTGAAACATAACAGCAATACTTTATTCCTTTAGCCTTACCCAACCTGAAAAGCGGAATTGCCCATTCAGACAAAAGCGTTGGTTCCTGAAAGCTCGCACATAAGCCAGAGTCACCATTATAAACGGCTAGTTCAACAACCTTCTCAGGTGGATAATAAACTGCTTCGGCTGGTTTCGGCTCAAGTTTTGAAAGGTGGAAATTCTGACACCAGATGCAGTTCAGGTTGCAGGACCAAGTTGAAAACGTGAGCGCTGTTGAACCCGGCCAATAATGGAAAAACGGTTTGATCTCTATGGGGCGGCTTTCAATCGCGCTTATGTCGCCGTAAACAAGCGTGTACAGTTTGCCACCTATATTCATTCGTGTCTTGCAGAATCCCCTTGAGCCTTGTGGAATTTCGCATCTTCTTTCACATAGGCTGCATCTAACCCTGTCTTCTGGCAGTTTTTCATAGAATAATGCTTCTCGAACAGTCGGGTAAGTTGTTAAGTCAGACATCAAGATTCAATTATAAGTATAGCCTAGTTCCGAATTAAATCCTAACGCTTTTAAAATGCTCCCAGCCTCGCGGCTCAATAACGCGTCTCTCTCCGTCAATTTCCAAGAGAACATTCCTTTCAGCAGTTACCTTCCCTATTGGCAAGAGTTTTCCGCCAACTTTTTCAACAGCCTTTTCCGTTTTGTTCCAAAGCCTAGGCTTTACCGTTAGAACAAGTTCGTACTCTTCTCCGCCGTAAAGCGTCAACTCCAGCGGGTCTAGCTCGTTGATTTCGGCGAATTTTTCCACCTCTTTGGCTACTGGAAGCTTATCAATTAGAAAGCCTACGTGGCTTGCTTTTACAATTTCGTGAAGGCTCCACGCTAAGCCATCGCTTGAATCGATGGATGCTGTAACAGCTCTTGTCCGACTTAAGGCTAAACCCTCCTTCAGTCGAGCATGCGGCATCAAAACCGATTCAACGAGAGTTCTGCGGATTTTTTGCGGTGCTTTAAAACCGTCAAGCAGAATTTTCAAGCCAGCAGAGGCTTTACCGAAAAAACCCGTAACCGCGACGATGTCTTCAGGTTTTGCTCCGCTCCGCAGCATCAGCACA
>DAOUSM010000167.1 GCA_030627225.1 Candidatus Bathyarchaeota archaeon
ATTGGATGAGGAAAAGCCAAAAGTTCAGGAATCAGCCTAACAACAAACCCAGCCATAAAACAAACCAGCAGATTCCTAACATCCACATTAAACGGTAAACGCAAAACAGCCATAGCTCACACAGTTTTAATTAATTCTCGCAACCCAGCTTCCAATGAAATCTTAGGTTTAAAACCAAACCATTTCTCCGCTTTAGAAACATCAGCATAACTATGCTTTATATCGCCTTTTCTAGGCTCATCATAAACTATGTCCAAACTTACACCGGAAATTCGAAGAATCATCCCAGCCAAATCATTAATTGACGTAGGCTTGCCTGAACCAATATTGAAAACTTCCCCAGCCACCCGTTCACTCTCCAACACCTTCAACACAGCATCGCTAAAATCAAAAACATGAATAAAATCCCTAGTCTGAGACCCATCCCCATAAATCACAAGCGGCTGCCCACGCTTAACACACCTAACAAACCGCGTCACCACACCACCATAAGCCCCTGACTTCTGACGAGCCCCATAAGCATTAAACAAACGCAAAACAACAACATCCAACCCATACTCATCCTGATAACTCCTGCAAAGCTGTTCAGCCTCAAACTTTGAACTTGCATACGGCGAAACCGGACCAGCCGGATGCTCCTCATCAACAGGCAAATACTGCGGTTCCCCATAAACCGCACACGAAGAAACATACACCACTCTTTTCACGTTCGTTGCTCTGCAAGCATCCAGAACACTCCGCGTCCCATCCACGTTAACTTCATACGTTAAACGAGGATGCTTAACTGAAAACGGCACACTCACTATAGCCGCCAAATGCACTACAACGTCAACATCCTTAACACACATCCTAACAACGTCTAAATCTCTAACATCACCCTGAAGAAAACTCACCCGGCCACAGCCAAAAAGCCTCTGAATATTTTTCAACCTTCCCGTTGACAAATCATCGACAACCTTAACTTCACATCCAACATCCACAAGCCTATCCACTATGTGACTTCCAATAAACCCCGCACCGCCAGTAACTAAAATCCTAGCAAGCCTAGGCATAAACTGTTACTCGACCAAAATCATGGTGGAATTTGCAATTACGCCTTTCTTCTCCGTTTTCACCCATCCACGCGGCCTACGCAACAGAATAAGCATCACAGCATACAACGCAATAAACGTCTGCAAACTCCAATAAAAATAGATAAACGGAAGCCACAACACATTCGCCACCTTCCTAGGCTTCGACACATAAATCAAAGCCAAACCACAAACCAACAAAGTAAACGTCGTAATCACAGCCGTGAACCGCATCAAAACCTGCCACAAAACATCCAAAGGCACAGGCACAAAAAACGTGAAAAAAGCCGCCAAATACGTTAACAACGACGCAATCAAAATGAAAGGCCCAAAAAGAGTCGCCTCAGCATCTAAACTTTTTCTATTCAATTTAGCCATTAACCTACCATATTTAAAAGCAACCTCCATAGTCCCCCTAAACCATCTTGTACGCTGCCTAAACAACTGCCTCAAATCAGCAGTGCTCTCCTGCCACGAACGCACATCCGGAGCATACCTAATCTTATACCCCTTCTCCGTAAGCCTCGCCGAAATCTCCATATCCTCAGACAAAACGTCCTCATCAAAACCGCTAAGCCTCTCTAAAACATCCCGCCTAATAAACTGACAGCTTCCCTTCAAATGGACAAACAAGTTCAAAACATCTTTCCCTTGCAAATAAGCCTCACACCAAACAGCCTCCTCATAAGAAATGAACTTAGTCAACATGTTCTCTTCAGAGTTAATCGACAACGTTCTACCCTGAACAGCAGCCACCTCATCATCCTCAAAATACTCACACACATTCAGCAGCACATCGGGAGCAAGAACGCTGTCCGCGTCAAATATTCCAACAATTTCGCCTTTCGCATGTTTAATTCCATAGTTTAAGGCAGAAGGCTTACCGTTAGAAAATGGTCTATGCAAAACCTTCACGTTCAAAGGATGCTCCTCCGCATACTCCATACAAATATCAAGAGTTCCATCAGTGGACCCATCTTCAACAATAATTATCTCCTTCTTATCCGCTGGATAACTCAGGTTTAACAACGCGTCTAACAACCGGCCTATAACTTTCCCCTCATTCTTAACCGGCACAACAATTGAAAACGTAGGCAGATTCCTTTTCTCTAAACATTTTCTCTCAGACTTGCGTCCACTTCCACGTAAATATTTAACTCCAGCAGTCAGAATAGGCACATTATAAAGCGACCAACCATAAACGAGAAACAGTATGGAAATTAAAACTATGTAAATCAAATTAAGCATAGCAACTACACTTTTAAAATTGATAAGTAACGGCTCGCTATACCTTGAACTCTCCAGGATTATTAACATGCATTACAGCCAAAAACTTCGCAAACGAAACGTCAGACATCCAACTTCGAGCAAACTCGTTACCCCACTTCTGAGCAAACAAACCTAACTTACGCGCAAGTGGAAAACCAACTTCCTTCAAAGCACGCGAAACTCTACCTTCCAAAGCCACTTCCAACTTTTCCACAACAGAGAACAGGGCTTCAGCCAACCTAAAGCTACGCACTCCATCAACAACCTTCATCGTTAAATCAACCAAAGCTCTGTCAACCCTGCTTAACACTCTGAACCATACGCCGCGCCTGACGGCTTTCAACTTCAACTTACGCAGCTTCTCCTTCCCAAACATAAAGCGAGAAGCGTTTTTCATAAAAGCATTCCTCAGCATTATCACTTAGGAACTACCTCAAGGTAATTATCTAGTTCAAACCCCATAGAATAAAAGACTTTCTACAAGTCCCTCACCACAATTTTAAGCAAACTCATCATCAACATTGTTAGAATAGCCTATCCTTCAGCTCTTCAAAC
>DAOUSM010000030.1 GCA_030627225.1 Candidatus Bathyarchaeota archaeon
CATCTACAGGATTGGCAGCGTTGCCAGCGAGCGCAATTGCCGGGTTCCTATGGGATATATGCCCAGAAATAACGTTTATTTATGGAGCTATAGCAGGGTTTGTAGCTTCAGGACTGCTTATACTAATTGTGAAAAAGGAAGTTAGCAGCGTGTGATGATTCTTAAAAAGGGATTACTCATCAGCGGTGCAGTATACGGCTTATTAATGGATTTAAAAACTACCCTTCATCACAGCAATATTTTACATTGTTATAATGCAAGTTACAGCAATAACTTCATTACTCAGTGTTCGCTCAGAATTAAGAAAAATAACCTAAGTAACTTGCCAAGCGCATATTTTCTGAAATGGTAACCCGGTATACGTTCAAACGTCAGTTCAAATTTTTGTTCTGTCTTGTAGATTGAAGTAAAGTTTCGATTTCTTCTTTTCAGATACATTCATAATCTTTTTCCCGCTTTTCCATTTTCTTTAATAATAGCTTTAGCAGTTCTTTCGCTTGCTCTATCACCTCTGTCTCTCTCAGAATAGCGCCTTTCTCTATATCACCACTTTTGGCAGAAAATCCGATAAATGGCCATGAGTTCGAGGTAACTGGTCTCATACGCAACATCAAGGCAAACTCTTGTAAATGATGAAGAATTTGGAAAGCATTGAAACTACTGCCGGAAGCGGAAACAGTTATGAGGAGACATGGTTTACCAACTAAGGGGTTATGTCCGTCTCCATGTTTCTCTTGAGTAAAATAGTCAATGCAGCTAAGTCTTTCCAGAAATGCTTGAAATTTAGATGGAACATAGAAATAGAATGGACAAACGAATATCATGCCATCTGCAGATTTCATCTCCGCGAAAAGCACATTAAAATCATCCTCAATTACACACTCAAAAGGTTTAACTGAACAGGATTTAAAGCAAAGTTCACAGGGTTTGATATTCAATTCTGCTACTTGGATTATTTTCTTCTCAATTGAAGGGCCATCCTGAAGCATCTCCTTAAGGAGCAAATACGAGTTGCCATTCTTTCTATTTGATCCTGAGATGCCTAAAATTCTCATAATATTATCCTCCTATCATCTGCCACTAATCAACTTCACGTCTCTACAGATTTTAGTTTTACGTTATCAGAAGCAAATCGAAAATTAATCAATGCTAACTTTTTACGGAATAGCAAAATAATATGACACCCAAAATATGTCGTAGAAACTCTTAAGTCGGTAGCCCAAGATAGTTGAAATATCGGTTTAAATTATCAGGGTCTACGGGGCTGTCCCACACTGACAATGTAGCTTCAAGATTAGTTCTGAAAAAAGGGAGTTGTTGCGGATTTGTTAAGGACAAAAACTTTTATTCGTGTTTACTTCAGCTGTTCTCGCAGTATTTCAGCGATAGTTTCTGAAGGTGTTTTGTTAGCCGTGTCAGCTTTTGTCTTAAGTTTGGTCATCAGGTCCGCATCTAATTCAATCTCTAATTTCTCTGTTGACAAAATATTCACCAGAATATTCAGCCTTAAGAAGAGGTGGCCGAATATAAACCTTCTCGCTATAAAAATGGTGAACTAGGCTGTTTCATCTTGTTAGGGCTTTAATAATGTATTCATTGTTAGAGTGGTTACGTAGAACCGTTAAGATCCAAACTTCTCAAGAATGACCCCTCTAAACAAGTTCTTAGCCTATTCAGAAAACGAGAATTTAAATCTCGACCTATCCACGGTATAATAGTAGCCCGGGAGAGATTCGAACTCTCGTCAGAGGCTCCAGAGGCCTCCATGCTTGACCGCTACACCACCGGGCTTCACATCAAGATTAACTAATGTTCTTTGTAATAATATTAACGTTAAGGATTTGAAGGATGGGATGGCTGAATTGTTGAGTCAGCTGGTCTTAGATTTGCATATTTTACGTATTGTATTGGAAAGTTTTTCTATGCTTTCAATGAAGAACATTGAAATTTTGCAGAAAATAAAATAGAAAACATGGATTTTTCGAAAATGGAGCCAGAGTTCTGTTTGATTAGTTTCCTAATTATTCCTCTTCTTCCTCTTCGGCTTCTCCTTTTTCAACAACTTCGGCTTCTGCAAATCTTCTGCTTATCCTTGTTATCCTGATTTTAACGTGGTCTCCTGGTTTTGTGTTTGGTATGAAGGTTACTAAGCCTTTTATTCGGGCTATTCCTTCTCCTCTTCGGCTTGTCTCTTGGACGTCGACTTCGTATTCCTTTCCAATTTCGACCGGTTTTGGAGGAAATCCTCTTGTCCTGCCAAAGTCTCTTCTTCTGCCGAAGCCTCTTCTCTCTTCCATTCGTTTCACCTCTCTTTCGTTAACAAAATCTCATTTCATTCAGGTAGTGTTCTTTTACTCAACTGTCAGTTTTCCGTATCTTCCCACGTTTAGCTGGATTTCTCCTCTGAAACTTGTGACATAACCGTTTTCCACCTTGACCGTGTCTTCGACATTCACCTGGTTTATCTGTTCGTTCCACAAAGTCAGCTTTATTGTGCCTGTTTCGTCGCCGATGACTGCTGTCGCTACCCTGTGTGTCGTATCACTGAATCTTGATAGAACTTCACGTGTGTCTGACTTTTCCATAACTTTGGCTTCCACGCTAACGTGTTTCATTCCGTTTCGCAAATCTTTTATTTTCAATTTCATCATCTCATTTATGCTATTCTTTCCGCGACAGCGAATTTGCCGCCTACCGATAGAATCCTAACTGTTACGCGTTCTCCAATCTTGCTGTTGGGAACAAAAATTAGATAGCCGCGTATCCTTGCTATTCCGTCGCCTCTGCTTCCAATATCATCAATCACAACTTCTAGTTCCTGATTTTCTCTAACAGGTGCTGTTTGGAAAAGCGTGCCTTTACTTGGGCGGTACCGCCTTTTACTACCACGCCTTCTCAGTTTCCTTTTGGCGTTTCTTGTTTTTTCTGGAAGCCTTCTTGGCATATTCAGTTTTCGTCCTTATCGCGGAACCAGCCCTTCCAACAAAACTCACGTGTCGCATCTATGACACTGAGCTTTTGGTAAGGCTAGTTACATGCAGAAAAGCCATCCCACCATATAAATTTTGCTAAATGATTATTCATAACGTAATGCTTCAACAGGGTCTAATTTCGCCGCTTTCCTCGCAGGATATAAACCAAAGATTATGCAGACAATTATTGCAAAAACAAAGGCTATTATTGTCCATTCAGGTGAGAAAACAGGGTTTAGGGTCATTCTTTGGGTCTCAGGAGCTTGGAAAACAGTGTCTTGCTGTTGCGGTTGAATGAAGCTTGACAATACGTAAGCTAGTGCATATGAAAGTCCATATCCCGTAATTATTCCTATCAAACCACCTACTATTCCAACCAGAACTGCTTCTGTGAGAAACATTGCAAGAACCGTACGGCTTTTGGCTCCAATAGCCTTCAATATTCCAATTTCACGTGTACGCTCCATAACAGAAACAGTCATAATATTCATTATACCTATCCCAGCAACGAGAAGCGAAATAGAAGCTATAGCCACCAAAAAAATTTGAACGAGATTTAAAATACGGTCTACTTGACGCATGAAGGCTATAGGCACAAGAATACTTATAGAATATGGATTTTCAAAAACATCTTCTATGGCATTTGCCACATGCTCTGACTGCTCAGGATCTGAAACCTTTACTAAAATTATGTTGTAAACTTCTCTCCTCATAAGCTGAGTGGCGGTGTCCGCTGGGATAAACGCCCAATAGTCAAAATTAGTTATTCCAGAAGTACCGCTTTTACCTAATATTGCCGCCACTCTAAGGGTCTTGTTTATAGAGTAACCCTCAATTTGCATTGTTATGTTATCACCCACACGGACTAGAGGAGTTGTTTCATTCCAAAAGCATGTTTTATACCCCAAAACTATTGTATCATTTTCTTCGGGACCAGGTATTTTCCCTTCCATAGGGACGAATCTTTCAGAAAGCATCTGAGTTATCTCTGAAAAATTCACCGCGGCAACAGTTAACGCATTCACTTTTTCATTTGTTTCATTATATAAATCTGCTTGAGGCAATGTAATTAGCGGAGCGACAAGTTTTACTCCAGTAACGTTTCGAATATTATTTACCTCAGGAGAAGTGAAGGGTTCACGGAGTGCAGCTGCAAAGCTTCCCGGAATTACTATTAGAACGTCAAGTTCGAATCCTTGCTGCATGCGCTCCTTTATTTCTAGTCTGAAGCCTTCGCCTAATGATGCTAGACTGATTATTGCTGTTATGCCTATTACAACGCCTAATGTTGTGAGTGATGTTCGAAGTTTACGTTGCGTTAAACTCTCCCAAGCTATAGACAAAATTTTACTGAATTTCATATTCTATCTCCCTTTGGGTGCTTCCTCTATTCCAGCTATTAACCCGTCTTTTAAGTGGACTATACGATTGGCAGCCTCTGCAATATGGGGGTCATGCGTGACTACAACAAATGTTTGCTTCTTCTCTTCGTTTAATTTCTTCATTAATTGGACTATTTCCCATCCAGTTTTCGTGTCAAGGTTTCCGGTGGGTTCATCACCCAAAACGATTTTAGGATTGCTTATTAAGGCTCTTGCTATGGCTACACGTTGTTGTTCTCCACCGCTTAGCTCGGAAGGTCTATGGTTCATGCGGTCTTCAAGACCCACAAGCCTCAACATTTTTTCAGCTCTCTTTAACGATTCTTTTTCTGGCACACCAGCTATTGTTAATGGTAACTCTACATTTCTTAGAGCAGTTAACCTAGGTAACAAGTTGAAAAATTGGAAAACAAAACCTATCTTAATTAAACGAAGCTCAGCCAGTTTATCATCATTCAGTTTGAGGATGTTAGAGCCGTCAACTATAATTTCACCCTCATCTGGACGGTCTAAACCACCCATCAAATGTAGTAAAGTTGACTTTCCACTGCCTGAAGGCCCAAAAATACTTAAGAATTCACCTGTTTCAACATCAAAACTTACCCCACGCAAAGCTGGGACAAGGAATTTGCCCATGCGATAGCTCTTTTTGACATCTCGAACTTCAAGAAAGGTGGCCATACGCATTCCAGATAATTGAAAACAAGCTTATTGCATATTTGCTTTTCTTATAAAAACTTTGTTTACTTTAGATTTGATATCCAAGTATGAAGCTTTCGGCAAGCACACTAACAAAGTAAGCGACTGTAGCGACAAGAAAGCTTCTTGCCCATGAAAATTCACCCAACAAACGAAGAGCAATTGAACATAACGCGATGGTCCAGATGTATACTGCTATTCGAACGTAATTGCTAATCAGAGAAACAAGCCATGTCTCTTCTAAAATCTTGTTGTAGGCAATTTCAAATTCTCCCTCGACACCGCCAAAAAATTCGAGAGGATAATAAAGCGTTGGCACAGTTACATATGTAGCAGTATTTACTACAGTTTGTATGACCAAGGTTATTAAGGCAAAACCCACCAGAATGAGTAAAGGTCTCCAAACAGTTTTACCTCCAAACGCCTTACTCATTATGTAAAGTATTCCGCTAAGGATAACCCATTTAATGGTAAACTGCATAAAAGCAAAAAGCGAATAATTAAGCATATAACTGGAAGCATTTTCCAATTCTGATTTAAAAACTCCTCTGAAAAATAATCCGTCAAGACGCATAGTTATGTTCGTGTTTTCAGGCCAAGTGAATTCAAATCTCAAACTGGTGATGTTGCTCCAGTCAGCTTCGGTTGTACCCTCCCGCCAAAATTCGCTTTCAGGCCCTATCGGGATTGTAAGATTATTCCATATGGTGGTATTAAATGGGGTGAAATGCTTTGTTAGATTGTAGTAAAAGTAGTCTGCTGGGCTGGAATATAAGAAAAGGCTTGCATTGTTCAGCTCTGTTGTGGTTGGGTAAATCAGTTTTATTCTGAAGGACATGTTTTTGTAGCCTTCAGTGTCTGAACAGTTTATGGGTCCCGTGTTGTTTAATTGCATCCAGATTCGTGTATCATTAAGGATTGAGAATTCTATACTTTTGTTTCCGTAGTAACTTCCGCTTATACAGTCCTCACTCTCAGTAAAATTGGCATCTGATGCCCATAAAGTGCTGTTTTCTGTCCATTCGTCCAATTGCAAAGCTGTGGGCAAAGTTTGTTCAACATAAGTTTTAGATATAGCAACGTAAACAAATCCCACGTTTGCTATTATGAAAAGAATCATTATCAAAATTGGTCCCATGTATTTTGGGTTTTGAATTATTTCTTTGAATGCTTTATGAGGTGCGTATATAACTTTGAATATCCCATACGCAAACAATAGTTTATACTCCGTCCATAAATGGTTATTAAAAGTTTATTAATGGTTTGCTACATTCCAAGTTTTAATCGCCTATAAGTTGTGTAGTCAACATAGTCCAAGAAGGGGTTTTCCGCTTGATACCTAACTGTTAGCTTTTGGCGTTGCCGTTTATCTGGTATTTGGCTTGTAGTTATAAGTAAATAAGCGTCACTTCCGGCTCCGGAACCATAACTCACAATCAGTATGCGTTCATCTGGCTTGGCTATGTCTAAAACAGCCGCTAAACCAACTGGTGAAGAACCTGAATACGTGTTGCCAAATTTAGCCACTTGAAGTGAAGGCAAGTATTGTTCCTCTTTGAATCCAAGCTTCTTCGCTATTTTCACGGGAAACTGAACGTTTGGCTGGTGAGCAACAAAATAGTTGACGTCTCCCGCTTGCAGATTAAGCCGTTCCATCAATTTTTTTGCGGCTTTTCTAGTATGCTTAAAGTATGCTGGGTCTCCTGTGAATCTTCCACCATGCATTGGATAAGGTTCACCGTCTCTTCTCCAGAAGTCAGGAGTGTCGGAAGTACATGAGTACCATCCCTCGATTTCGGCTATCACATCATGTTTTCCGAAGATATATGCGCATCCGCCATACCCAACGAAAAGGTCTAGTTCTCCGCCTGGACAGTCTCTTGGAGCCGCTTGAGAATTGTCTGCACCTATAACCATGGCGTATTCAATGTTTGATTTCGGATAGTTAACTAGCGAGACTGCATCCTTAAACATGCTCGTTGCGGCTTTACATGCGAATTCTGTGTCCACAGCGTCAACTCCTTGTAGGTCTTCATCTTCTTCGCCAAGTTTTAGAACTTGTGCAACTTTCGAGGCTATAGGTTTAACGGCGTAGGGATTTGATTCTGAACCTACATAAATCTTGCCAACGAGTGAACTGTCAACTCCAGAGTGGATTAACGCGAGTTTTCCAGCCTCAACCGCAGCCGTTATTGCATCTTCATCGATGTATGGAACTGAGCGTTCAATGTTTCCCTCACGTATCCTAAACCTTGAGATGTAAACCCCGTAACCAACTATTCCTGGGACATCATACTCTTTATTCGGTTTAACAACCGTGTATTCTTGGTGCGGATAATACTCATCAGCAAACGTGAAAGCCAAAGAAATCGTTGGAATGACGTCTCTTTTATCTACGGAATAGCGTCTCCTAAATCTTGGAACAACCTGCCTCCCTTCAAGGGCTGAAAGGTCAACCTCTTCGTTGTCCTTTATTATTCGGTCTGTTAGTCTTCCTGGAACACGTATTTTACCATCGTGAAATGAGACTATGCCGTAAATGTAGTTGCCGAGCTTTGTGAACTTATTTGTTGGTTCGTTAACAAAGGTGCATACTTCCAGTCTACCCTTCTCGTAGAATAGGTCCATGTCAACCATTTTTCCGAAGCTTTTTCTGCCGCAGTTTCCACAGTAATCTCTCATTTCAAAATATTCCTTTCCACAAATTTGGCAGCGTCTTCCTCTCAGCCTATCGCCAAGGTATGAGACTCTTCTCTCTATTGGCTCACTACTCATTCTCAATCTCTCCCTAAAATGTAAACATACCCTTTGGTTCCGAAACCCTCAAGCTCAAGCACACATCCATACCTTAGTTCTCTGTCACTTTTAGCTTGTCGTTCACCAGCTTCTCCTCTTAACTGCTCAAAAACTTCAAAAATTTGAGCGCCACCCGTCGCACCTAATGGATTACCATCAGCTTTTAATCCGCCGTTCGTGTTCACAAAAAGTTTCTTCCCATCTACTTCATAATATCCTTTATAATCTTGACAGCTCTCGTATATGCTCATCCAACCCTTTCCACGTTTGCAGAAACCTAAGTCTTCAAGAGAAATCATTTCCATAAAAGTGGACTGATCATAAAGTTCAGCGATTAGTATGTCCCAAAGATTTATTCCTGCCATTTTTAAAGCGTTTTTCATGGCTATCTCGCTTACCAAAAAGCGTGTCATGTCTTCTCTCGCTGGGAAAGTCAGATAGTCCGTTGTGGAGGAGGCACCAAGAACGTAAACTGGTCTATCTGTGAATTTTTTGGCAAGTTCTTC
>DAOUSM010000011.1 GCA_030627225.1 Candidatus Bathyarchaeota archaeon
ACAGCATTTTCTCTGCCAGCTTATCTCTATCCTAAATTTTCAAAATTAAATATCTCTTATAAAACCTATTTGCAAAAAGGTTTCAGCTTTTCCACAATCTCCTTTGGGATTTGTATGGCTTTCCCGGTTTGTTTGTCCGCGGCTACAATTACCACATAACCATTCGCCAACAAAACTGCCGATTCTTTATTGAAAATTTTGAAGCCGTATTTTATGGATTTTTCCTTCAATTCCTCTATAGTCAATTCCACTTCGAGCAAGTCGTTGAATTTCGCTGGTTTTTTAAATTGGCAGGAGGCTTCAACTCTTGGAAGCCAAATTCCCTTACTCGTAAAGTCGTTGAAGCTGAAGCCCAAATGCCTATAGAATTCTTCTTCTGTTCTCTCGAAAAATCTGAAATAGTTGGAGAAATGCACGACTTGTGCGGCGTCAGTATCTGTCCATGAAACTCTAAAAGAAGTCTTGAAAGCAGTAGAAGGCATAAGTTTCACTTATGAAAGTTCATCCTTTCCTGTATAGATAAAGCGTGTGCGAGGGATACCCCAACCTTGGGTTTTCACAGAAATTCTCAACCTTAACTGGTTTCCACCCAACAATTTCATAATCATGAGAAACCACACGGACACCATGTTTAAGCTCAGCCTCAAGTTTAGGCTTAACCTTCTCATTTGCACTAGTTGTCAAATATAGAAAAACAACATCCGCCGATGTCAAGTCTACTTTAAACATGTCGCCGTTCACCATCGTTACTCTATTCTGAAGCCCAAATTCATAGACGCTGCTCAATGCCTTTTTCACAAGGTCTTCTCTTAATTCAACACCAACGGCCCTTGCACCAAAATCCTTTGCAGCCATTATCACCGCTCTGCCGTCTCCAGCACCCAAGTCAAAGAAAACTTCTCCAGGTTTTAATTTGGCGAGGATGAGCATTTGGCGGATTACTGGCAGCGGACTTGGAACATAAGGTGCTACGAACAGTTCATGAGCCCCCATTCGAACGTAACTATTATTTCTGGATTAACCAGATGTTTTGTTCTTTTAAAGATTTTCCACACAATTTTAAGCAACGTATGTGGCTTTTTGAGGCTTTGGTCTTCTGGCTTCTCCACATTTCATGCAGCTTTGAGCACATAGTTCAAGGTATTTTCCTTCATCTGTTAACACTGCCTCCACAGCTTTGCGGCACAGTTCACTTGGCTCTTCACATCCATTCTCTTTGCAAAGGTTTGATATGGAAAGGCATATATCATGCACATCTTTCGGGTCTAACACAGCGCGGTTTGTGCGAACAAGTAAGCATATTTCTCTTGCCAAGATGCACGTCCGAACATATCCAATTCTTTTAAGCACTTCTTCCCGAAGTTTTTTCCGACTTATTTCCAAGCTGTTTTTCTCCTCACACAAGTGATAAGATACTTACGCACAATAAGGTGGTCCTTCATTTAAAAGTTATTGTAAGTCTTAGCTATCGCCAGAATCTTTTGCTCATGGCTTTGCGTTCGGCTTCAAGAACCAACTCATAAAATCTGTCATTAAGTCCAGACTCTTTCTCGAGAACATCTTTAATGTCGGATGGCTGAACTTTTCTAGCGCATAACGCTACAGCGGCTGGTTTTCCATACCTCACTATTAGCTGTGCGGTTTGCACTGCTTTATTCTGCAGTTTTTTCTCGCTTTTAGTCAATTTTTCACCTTTCTTTTCGATTAGTGGAAGAGCTTTTTCTTCCTCTACCTTCAGAAGCCCTATTGCCGAGGAGCCACATCTTGGACATTTCGGCTTGTCTGGCAAATCTTTAACATATATCATTTCCATGTAACTCCAACAGTTTGTGCATACGAAATTGCATGTTTCATTAAGCAATCGTGCCTTTGCGGATTCTACAAGCACGGCTCGCATCCTTTCAGGAGGAATCAAGTCGGTTTTCATGCTCACCCGTTCAATGCCTACACGGGCAACCGGAGTTGCATTCCCACCAGTTTCGATTTTCTGCACTTGAATTTCGCCTTCTCGAATTTTTCTGAGAACGTAAACAAGCCTTTCTAAGTCCAAGTCCTTTGTGAACACTTCTTTTAAGGCTTCTTCATAAATTGGTGTGCCCTCAAAACTTTTTATTAGTCTTTGGAGGCTCACGCTGCTGAAGTCAGCCCATTTCTTTAAGGCTCCGAAACGTCTTGCCACGTGAATCATTCTCCTCTTGAAAAGTCCTGTTTTCACGGTTGCCCTTGTTAGGCTTTCTCTTACTGCTTGATCCGACATAGCTCGCATTTCGTTAAACAACGTGACCATTTGGTCCGCGTTTGCAGCACCCATTGTCTGTACGAAGATGCGGTATGGGTCATGCTGAACCACGACGCTGTATCCGATTCTTTCGGAGAGCAGCTGACCCAACAATTGGGCTAAGGCTCTGTTCGTAAGCGAACCGAAGTTAGCGTGAACTATGACGAATTCTTCCCAGTCTTCGACTATCATTCGCTTGTCTGTAGGAACGGAAAATCCAGCGTTCACATGCTCTATTGTTTCAGCTAACGCACGTAAAATGGTGTCTTTATCAGACGGATATTGCCCACTTAATTTATCAGCAATCTCCTCGGGTGAAAGCCCGTTCTTCATTTGCTCTTCAACAAAACCTCTAATAGAGCCTACCTCCTGTGCCACTTCGAATGGCACTGGAATTTCTTCACCTATCCAGCTCGGTATAGCCCCAGTAGGGTCATCAATAGGCCTTACGTGCACTTTTTCTCCGGAAACGTGTAGGATTCGCCACGGGGTTCCTCTTATGATGAATTTTATTCCTGGTTTGCCATATTCAGCCATGAAGGCTTCGTCTAGTATTCCCACAGCGGAGTCGCTTGACTCGTCAACCACGAGATATTGTTTTTCGTCAGGTATCATGGATAAGTTCCCGAAATAGTATTCGAAGAGGGCTTTTGTTCTTCTCGGTTTTAAAACTACTTTGTCTTCAAAAGAAACCCATGCCAAACGTGGAAAACGTTGATGCATATACCTAAGGATTTTTTCCACATCTTCTATTGTTAAATCCTCGTATGGGTAGGCGTTTCGGAATATTTCCAAGATTTCGTCAAACTGCCATCTTCTCCTCTTAAGCAGCAAACCTGCTATTTGATGCGCTAAGGCGTCATAGGGCTTATGGGGAACTAAAACTGGTTCCAAATCCTCTTTTAATGCTTTTTTGGCTATGGCTAAGGCTTCGAGCGTGTCATCAGAATCCATTGTAACAATTATTCCATCGGCTATGCGTCCAATCCTGTGACCGCTTCTGCCCACACGCTGTATCAGCCTCGTAACCTGTCTTGGACTCATGTACTGTATAACCATGTCTATGCGACCCACGTCTATGCCTAACTCAAGGCTGCTAGTGCAAACAAGCCCTTTCAGTTCACCGTTTTTCAATCCCCTTTCAGCAGCTATCCTAGAAGGCTTGGCAAGTGAACCGTGATGTATCGAAACTGGAAAGTTAATGTCCCAAACCTTGAATCTGCTGGCTAAAACCTCTGATATGGCACGTGTGTTCGTGAATAAGAGGACTGATTTACGTTTACTTATGTAGTCACGGATAACCCGCAGCCTAGCAGCAACTTCCGGATGCGTGTAAAGCTTTGAAGAAAGCCTCAAATCTTCGGCTTCTGGTTTTGGAAAAACTATTTTCAGTCGCATCATTCTTGCAACTGGAACTTGGACGATTTCAACGCTTCTACCATTTCCAACAAGAAACTGAGCCACTTTTTCTGGACTACCTATGGTGGCGGACAAACCTATTACTTGGAAATCTCTGCCAACAATCCACCTAAGCCTTTCCAAAGCTAGGGACAACTGGCTACCACGCTTGCTGTCAGCCATCTCATGCACTTCATCAACTATCACCCAGCGCACATGCCGCAAGTGCTGACGCAGGATCCAGCCTGGCAATATAGCCTGCAAAGTCTCAGGAGTTGTGATTAAGATGGTTGGTGGACTTCTTGATTGTCTTGTCCGTTCCTTCGTTTCTGTGTCGCCATGCCTAACAGCCAATTTTATGTCTAGATTGTTACACCACCACTCAAGCCTTTCAAGCATGTCCCTGTTTAAAGCCCGCAAAGGCGTAATATACAAAACCTTTATGCCTAGCGCTCTTTCTGGCTCTTGAAGAAGCATGCTTAAAACAGGCAAAACAGCAGCCTCAGTCTTGCCAGTAGCAGTAGGCGAAATAAGCAGAACATTTTTCCCCTCAAGAATTTTTGGAATAGCCTTCTCTTGTGGCTCTGTTGGCTTCGAGAACCCCCTCTTCTCAATCAACCTTCGAACAGGCTTAACAAGCAAGTCAAAAGCATTTTCCGAATAGTCTTTCAAGCTTAGCTGAACCTCGAATGCTAAAGAATAAGCGGAAAGCCGTAGGTAAAAGTATTTTGGGTCTTGAACTGTAGCAAGGCTTGCTGACTGTTGAGAGTTAACACGACTCAAAGCACTCCAATGTGCAAAAAACGAAGAGGAAGTTTTCAGTAGACTTCTCGCCTTATAAAAAGCAGCAAACAAACTTGAATATGTCCATCGAAAAACTTAAAATAACAAAAGAAAAGGAGAGAGTGATTAGTCTATTGAAGTGACATGGGCTTTTGTTCTTATTACTGGTGTGTGGGCGTAGTCTCCCCAGCTTCCAGCTACAACTAACTTATTAGAAACAGCGTCAACATTCTTCAGCATATTCAGCAAATTATCTAAAAGCCTAGACTTCTTCAATGCAACAGTTATTTCGCCGTTCTTAACAGCGTAAAGTCCCATCCTCAAGACACTTGTAAAGTCTCCACGTGTCGGATTCGTCAAGCGAGTGTAATGGAAACGGCGAACAAGCAAGCCTCGCTTTGTATCTTCAATTATTTCTTCACGCTTCCATTTCCCAGGCTTAAAGTACGGATTCCTAGGAAACGGAATCGGTTCACCGTTGTAGTTTTTACCTGGAAAAGCACTCACGCCAACAGCAAATGATGTACGAATGGCATTTCCGGTTGTCTTTTTCTTGTCGATGGCTCCGTAAAAGCTGTCGTAAACGAATTTTTTCAAAACGCCTTCATTGATTATGATTTGCTTTTTCGATTGTGTTCCTTCATCGTCCACCGGTGCTGAACCTATGCCGTTGGGCATTAGCGGGTCATCAATCAAGGTTATCTGTGGGCTTGCAACTTTTTTGCCTAGCTTGTCCACGAACAGCGGGAAGTAAAGCCGTGCAATCATGGGGCTTACTAGATAGGAAATGTAGCCAAGCACTCCTTGTGCTGGTTCATAATCCAGTATAAGTGTGTAGGTGTCTTCCTTTAACCTCTCGGATTTCAGTCCAGAAACAGCCATTTCCGCAGCTTTCTCTCCGATTTCTTTCGGTTTTAATTCTTTTAGGCTTCTCCCAGCAGTTGCCTCAGACCCTTCAGAAACTTTTTTGCCACTCTTAGCGGTTGCGCTCAAACTGGCTTCAAAGAAGGTTCCCCTATTTTCAGCTGAAACTCCGTTGGTATTCAACACTAGAGTTTCATAACTCACGATGTTCAGTACCCCAGCATTATCTACGACTTTCTTGTTATACGCCAGGGATGCATCCACCATGTCATAAGCAAGCTCAACAGCCTTCTCAGAAGGAAGCTCAGCCAACTTTTTGCTGTATACACCAGCAACCCGCGGCATTTTTCCCGGTTTTGGAAAAGAATACTTAAACGGTAGCTTTCTAGCTTTTGCGGTGGACGCAGCCGTATCCACAAGTTTCTTCAGAGACTGTTTTGAAAGGTCTGCTGTTGAGCTGAAGCCCAACATGTTGCCCTTAATGACCCTTAAGCCAACACCTATATCATGCACACCTTTGGATTCGAAAACGGCGTTGTTCACCAAACGTATGGTGAGCACTTTGTTTGAAACCAGATAAGCCTCAGCTTCATCAAGTCCTTTATTCTCAGCGATTTCCAGAACAGTCTTTCCAGCTCCTCTCAAACTTGTCAAAAGTGACGCCATTTTATTTCACCCCCAAAACCGTGGCAACCCCACGAATGTATGGACCACCATTTCCAACGTAAAGTGACTGCATAGGGTCTCCTTTCCCACATCCAGGCAGAGGCACAATCTCAACCCTTTTCGTAATGGCGTTTATGCTTTTGAAGAATTTAGGTGCTGTAGATGTTAGGGCTATGTCTCTTAAATGCGTGGTTAATTCACCGTTTTTAATCTCGTAGGCTTCTTGGGCGCTAATTGTCCAGTTGTAGCGTTTGTCATCTATTGATGGATGCCGCATACATGAGATCAAGTATCCGTGCTTGGTTTCCCGGATTAACTCCTCTTTTTTCCAGTCTCCTTCTCCGAAGAAGGTGTTTGACATTCGTATCAGTGGAATATACTCAAAGGTGATTGCACGCATTCCAGCGTTGGGTTTAACGCCGAAAATAGTGGCGGTTTCACGGCTGTGCATGTGCCCCTTCAAAACTCCCTTTTTAATGAGCACTTTCCGCTCGGCTTTTACACCTTCATCGTCATATCGGTAGTAGCCTAAAGTGCTTGGAATCGTAGGGTCATCATAGACTGTGAAGTAGTCTGAGCCTATTTTCTCACCGATTTTCCCAGCCCACCATGTTGTTCCAGCCCAAGCGGCTTCACGTCCGAGAACTCTATCAGCTTCGCTTGGATGCCCCACAATCTCGTGAGCGAGCAGAGCGGCATAGTCATTGTCAAGAATAACTGTGGCGTCTTTTTCAGTTTTAGCGGCTTTGGCTTTTAGCAAAGTTTCTGCTTTATGTCCAACCTCTGTAGAGAGTTTCTCCATGTCATTCTTCTGGAATATCTCGTGTCCTCCAGAATGCCCAACGGTTCTTTCATAAAATTGCGTCATATCGCCTTTCTTAGAATCAGCTTTCAATGAAACCCATGTCAACGAGTTGGAAAAACGAATCTTTGCACCCTCGTTATTCACGAAAAGTTTATGGATTTTTATTCCAGTATATTCTGCAAGTCCCCGAACAATCTTCTTGGACGTATGCAGCATTTTCTCCCAAGCGATTATCTGTTTCAACTTATCTTCGAAAGCTACGTCTTCAAGGTCAACCTTTACCTTAGTCTTATATGAGGTTTTGTAGGCTTTTGCTGGTGCAAGCTTAACAGGTTTTGGAACATGTTTGCTCGACGCTTTTGCCACTTTAAACGCAGTTTCGGTGGCTTGCCTTATGCCTTTTTTAGTCAAATCTGTCGTTGACTGAAAACCCCATGCACCATTAACCAATGTTCTTATGCCTATTCCACGCTTGCGATTGATGATTCCACGCTGAACCTTACCATTAGCAACTATTATAAGCTCATTGTAATGGTCTTCAACCCTAGCGTCAACATATCCTGCACCAAGTTTAGAAGCATACTCCACGGCGAATAAAGCCGAATCTTCCTCCATAACCAACTCCATCCGATTACATATGCATTTTAGAACTTAACTTAAAAGTTTTCATGCCGTCTTTCCCTCTCTTTGTAATAAATATGTTTAAACGCGATGTTCAAATAGAGATTTTCTATCCGAAAACAATGGAAAATTTTTTATCTATCATCATTAGAAACCATGGTTATCGAAAATGTTGGAGGAAATTAAATGGCTAAATGTCCAAAATGTGGAACTAATGTTTCAAAATCGAGAAAAACATGGAAGATGGCTGGACGCCCAGACAAATCGGGAAAAAGAATGCAGCTAGAAATCGGATTATTCGACTGTCCAAAATGTAAGAAAACATTCCGAGAAGTACTGAGCAAAAAGAAGATTTAAAGCATCTTTAATGCTGGCTGTTGCATGCCAAAAACACGAACAAGACAAAACCTCTGTCCAGAATGCGGAACACCTGTAAAAGACCCATACAAAACATGGGAGCTTGTTGCTCCATTTCCGGACAAGAAAATGAGAATCACCGTAACAATATTTGGCATGTACGAATGCCCCAAATGCAGCAAAAAATTCAGAGCGGTTGTAAGCAAAGTCAAGTTAGGCTCAGAAGGCATAGAACTTTAGGCTCACAGCTACATCAATATCCCCTTTTATTTTTCAAAACCTAAGCGGTAAGTTTTAAAACATGGAAGGCTAAATCAACAAGAACATTCCAGTCCTAAAAGGAGGCGAAACATTGGCAGCAACTTCTCTCAAAAAAATCTGGGAAAACGAGTATTTCAAAACAGCGATAATGATTATTTTAATTATAGTGATAGTTTTTGGGTTCTGGTATGGCTCACAATTAGTGCTAAACACACAGTATCCCGCGTTGGCGGTAGCTTCCGGCAGCATGTGCACTTTGCCAGGGTCCTATTGCGATGGATGGTCCCATCCGTTCTCTCCTACACTTCATATAGGAGACTTAATTATCGTTCAAGGAATAGCTCCGGAAGAGATTAACGCAGCTTCGTACCCTGATGGTGACATTATTGTTTTCCATCAACCGCAGGCTGGTGGTGAACTAATAGTCCACAGAGCTGTTGAAAAACAAATAATAGGAGACAAGATTTTCTTTAGAACGAAAGGCGATGGCAACGCTGGACCGGACCCTACGATGGTTTCAGAGGACCAAGTGATTGGTAAGGTTATTTTACGTGTTCCTTGGATTGGGCACATCGCACTTTTTATGCATAATTCTTCAGGAGTTTTTATAATAATATTGCTAATAATTATCTTGGTAGTTGTGGAGCTCATTATTCCGGCTATTTCAGGTGAAAAAGCCGAAGTTGAGCAAAGGGAAAGTGTGGAGGAAACTTTTGAAACCTAAGGCTTTATTTTAAGCGCATGGCGATTTCTCCCGCAACTCCCCTTTTTTTCTTTTTCAGCTTTCTCACTTGACATTTAAAGAACGTTATTTTATTAAACGACATAAACAGTAAATAATTTATAACAATTATAACAAAAGTAACAGACGACGTGTATAAAACTTGTGCGATTTGTGGTCGTAGGGTTTACCCTGGAACAGGAACTTATTATGGCGGCAGGTTGGTTCGAGAATGGGGGATGGGCAAAACCTCAATGTTGTATAAGATGAGAGAAGTAGTTTTAATAAGCAAATTGCCAGATACTCGGTAGTATTCTATTCATTTTTGTTATCATCTTTTTCACCCTAATTTGCTTATTCGCATAGTATGCTATGTGCTTACCTGCTTATGAGAGTATTGGGTTATGCGCTAAGTGACATTGCACATAAAACAAGTTTAAATATTTTTATTGCTCTCTTGAAACTAGGTTTTACAATGAAAAAGTTGACCACGGCTGATGTGAAGGTTAGCAGGGTTATGACTAAAAATCTGATCACTGTTTCCCTTGGCAGTACGGTAGAGGAAGCTGTGAAGAAGATGATTGACTTCGATGTTGAATGTCTTCCAGTAGTTGATTCAAAAGGAATCTTGCATGGTTTGCTCACTTTTAGAGATATAGTGACGAAGGTCGTCTATTCGCAAGCTGATGTAAAGAAGCTTAAAGTTGAGGACATAATGGCTAAGGATTTGGTAACTTGTAATTCTAGTTGCACGGTTCTTGATGTTGCGAAAATAATGAAAAGCAAACATCTCAGGCGGATTCCAGTCGTAAACGCTAGAAATAAACTTGTGGGACTAGTCACCGATTTTGATTTGGCATTGTTTGGATGGGTTTTCAAATAATTTTTGCATGGACGCTAAAAGCTCAAATGACTCTTGCCTTTGTCTATTGTGTCTTCCAAAGTTGTATCGACTCTTCGATTCTCTCGTTAATTCTTGTTTTATCCTTAAAAGGTGTGACTCTTTTTGCAACTTTAAACATTCTAAGCCATTCAGTGTCGGATAGGAATAATCCTGAGTATGCTCCAGCATAACAAGCTATTCCACACCTTTCACATATGGGTTTAATCCCATTCTCGTCTGTGTTAGATATAACACATAGTTGTTTTGTTTTGCCACTGCTATCTAAATTTATGAAAAACCATCTTGGACAATTTGCAGTCCATTTTCCATCTCTAAACAGATTTAATTGTTTTGATGTATTGGCAATAAAATCGGGATATTTTTCTTTTATTTTTAATAACTTATCTATGGTGTTACTTCTTATTTTTCCATAAGGCAACCATAATTTGTCATCATAAGAGAAAGGTGTATGAAATTGAAATGTGAAGGCTCTGGCGAAACTGTACCATTCATTAACAACTTCCTCGACGCATTTGTAGTTTAAATTGTTTATCGTCATGTTAATGACAACATCAACTTCTGGATGGTCAATAACGTTTTGCTTTACCTTCCTGTATGTTTTTAGACCTCTAATTACATCGTGAATTTTTTCTGTTCCATCTATTGAAATAAAATATCCAGCACCAAAATCAACCAATGGCAATGTCCCATTTGTTACTATAGTAACGTATCGCCATTTCATCTCACTTATAATAGCATCAATAACGTCTGGTCTAAGAAGTGGTTCGCCGCCTGTTAGACTAATAGACATTACATCATTTTTTATGAACTTTTCCCTTACGACGTTTCTCCATTCATCGGCACTTAAATCTTTGTGCGGCGTCCTATTCAGCCACCAGTAACAATGTTTACATTTTAGATTGCAAGAATTTGTAATGTCAGCAGAACCAAATATGGGCAATTTTTCCTTTAAATATTTTATTTGAATTATTTTGTAAGCAACTTTTGTAACGCCAACTAGTTTTTTCAAATTAGAAGACCTGCACATAATCATGTTATAGATTTTCTGGTAAATGTTTTAAGAAGGATATTTACCTTCTCTTCTGTTTCTTTCCTCCACGGGCTCTTCTAGTTTGATGTCCCCTCGCTTTGTCACGGCGAGCGCTCTCCTTTGCTTTTCTACGGGAATCCTGTTCTCTACTCATATTCCGTCACTTTACCTCTCAAATTACCTCTCAAATATCAGCAGCATCCTTTCAAAAAAACCTTCTGTTAAAAATAGAAAGGTGGAACTAAGAAATGTAGAGTATGCCATTTTGAGTGGACAGGTAAAGTGAAAAAGCATTAAACTAAGAAAGATAAAGTCAGATTCTGAGATGGCTCTTTTTGGTTTCTGCTTTCCGTATTGTTTGGAAGGGTTGAAAGGAAATCAGAAATTGGGAGTTTGGCTGGGCGAGTTTCCCTTTTTTGATGGTTGCGGGTTAGATGAATTATGTCACGGTGCGTATGTTTACGGTATGCTAAAACCAGAAGTGAGCTGGCCAATAGAGCCCACCCTATTGCTATACACACTAAGCTTTCCTCACAATCCTCACGCTGAGAAAACATGGAAGCAAGAAGAAACCAGTATGGCGCCTGAACAAGCAAAACTGCTTACAAAATTTTCAAGTCATAATCCATATTCGCAACCTACCGATTTTCTATTTATTTACCACGCCTTTCAAAGTAAAGACCTTTCCAACTTAAATTTTGCAGCTGAAAATTTTTTGCACTCGCCTTCATACCCAAACCACACGTTTTTAGAACTCCGCTATTACGATGTATGTTCGTTTAATCATCGTTAACAGAATACAAAACGCGCGGTTATGTTTGAGGTGTTAGCCATGGTTCAGCTTGCAACTTGTATGTTTGCCTCCAGCCTTCTCGGCTCTTGGAAACGTATACTCCCATTCACTCTGGCGTGTTATGGTATTTTCAATGAAGTAGGCTTTGAATACGTCTGCCACCATGAAGGTATTATGCTGATGAGAAAACGTAAGTGAAATTTGATACCTACAGTAAAAGTTTCGAACCTAAGGCTTTATAAATAT
>DAOUSM010000121.1 GCA_030627225.1 Candidatus Bathyarchaeota archaeon
GCATGGTCACAAACAACATCGTCGGCTCCGGCGGCTTATCCTGGGGACCCTACCTATAAACTGGCAACAAAAGGTCATCTACCATAACATCTCCCCCTTTTTCTGTAACAAATTTTGGTCAGATCTCAAAGAAGAGATAAACTTTTGTTTGTAGCAGCATGCCGCAGATTTTAATCAGTTTCGCTAGCTTTTCGAAATCCGCTTTTTGACGTCTACCTTGTAGTTTTCAAAGTTTTCATAATGCGCGTCAATCGGTTTTAGCTGCTTGTTTCTTTGAGCGTGTTATCAGGAGAGTGCAGACGACGCCGGCTAACGTGCATGCTGCGCCGAGAAGGATGGAGAGGGCGATTAGCGTGGGAGGCAGGATTACATTAATGTTCACTGGTTCATCGGAGTTTATGGCTTCTTCGGTGATCATCAAATCCCTTTTAAGCGAGCTTAGCTTTCCATCATACTTCAGAACGGTCAGCCACGCTCCATCCTCAAACAGTTCTCCAATTCTGAGGTCTATCTTGCACAAGTCGCCTTTCGAAAGCACAAACTCTATAGGCTTCGGGCTTTCCCCAAGGATCCAGTAGTATGCCCTCTGCATAGGGTGGTAATCCTTATTCACTTTCCCTTCGGTTAGAAGGAATAATGTTATCTCGGTTTCTCCTAGAACTGGACTTGTGATAGCGAGTGGATAGTAAAGGAAGTTTGAGTTGAACCTGTAGAGTATTGGATCAACGCTTTTTTCATTCGCTGTGACTGATATCAAGTCTAAGACGTAGTAACGGAAACCTCGACCCATGTAATCTTTCACTATCGGTTCGAAATCTCCCAGGGAAACTGTTTCATTAAGGTTGTTTGTTTGCAGAAAATTCTGGATCCAATCAACCAGTTCAACGGCGCTTGTTGCCTTGACAACGGTGATGTTGTGGGCGCCTATCTTCTCGTGGAAGATTATTTCGACGCTTCCTGAGCGGGCTTCACCCCAAGTCGAGTACTTGAACCTGTTCATGCCTTCCTCCCAGATCAACCACTGGATTTCCTCAAAGGATTGAAAACTCGCAGGCTCTACCTTTGGTCCAGAGGGGAGTGGGAGCAGCTCCAGAACCAAGGTTTCCATGCTTGAGGTTACATCTGTTGAAAGTATCAGAATCTCCTCCTGTCCGTTCCAGGCTACTATGGCTTTCTGTCCCGGCTCGTAGACTGAAACCTCTGGATTTATGGGAATCATGCCCCTATCAGCATAAACCATTGTGGAAGTCGACAGAAGAAAGACGGATACGAAAATTAGAAGTTCAAATCTCAAAGTACTTCTCATACAGAACCCTCATTTAAAACAGAAGTATCTCTTTATATAAATCTACAGATTAGAACACAGCTTAGTAAGCTCTATATGTAGCGCGATTTGGTCATCTGAAAGCGAAGAGCCCCTCCACACTAACCAAGACCAAAGCATGCACCTTTTTTCTTCTTCCAAAACGGGTAAACTTTCGTCTGCAGCAGCATACCACAGATTTTAATAAGCTTCATGTGTTGCAATTTTTGAGCACGCAGTTTCTGTTGCCTAAGAGCTGAATGTTGAGGCCTAATTTTTGGAGGATTTCCGCAATAGTTCAAGAGCTCCGACTAACATCTTTAAAGCCTGCTTATGTCTGAGCAGGTCTTATCCGCAATTGCAGTTGTTGTTGATTTCTTCCGCTGTTGCTTGTCAACAACAACTCCCATTCTCTCAAGTTTCTGTTTTACACCTAAAGGCTTTCGCCCAAGCTCCTTAGCCAAAACATCAAAGCCTCCAACGCCTTTTTCCATAACTCAAGCAGTTTAGCCTCTTCGACACTCGGCAGCCCTTTCGAAATCTCAAGTTCAGAAGTAGTAGTGAATTTCCTACGAGTTTTTTTACTACTTGTTAAGCCTCTGTTTCTCCTTTCGTGTCTACGAGAAGTCTTAAATTATAAAGGGAAAAGTTTGAGCCCAAGAGTCTTCAGAGGCTCGAAATGCTTCAAATCAAAAGTATAGAGAGCTGCTCCCTTGTTCATGGTTATGGCAGCTATCATGGCGTCAGACCTGCGAATGGGCAAACCCATCCTCTCAGCCTTCAACTCTACTTCAGCAGACAAACCAGCATCCCTCTTCGTATAGTTAAGCACGGGCAGAAGCAAAACCTCCTTGACAGGTTTCGCATACTTCTCCAAACCATACAATATCTCATGAAGATTTATAGAAGTTGTAGCTATATCTTCACCCTTCTCAACAAGCCTGCTCAAAACTTCATCGCCTCTAACAGACTTCCTATCAAAAATCTCGATTAGAACATCCGTATCCAAAACTATCATAGCCTACGCTCAGCCCTCACAGCATAAATCTCAGAAAGCATCTTCTCCTTATCCCTAAACTCCACGCATCCCCTAAGCCTCTTCAAAGTCTCAAGAGGACTCATACCCTCAGCAAGCCTCTCAAATAACTCACTAAAACTTTCGTCCTCACGCTTAATCTTCAACAACTTCCTATAAACCTCATCCCTAATCGATATAGTCTTGGTCACGACTGCCACCGAAAAAATTGTGTTTAAACACATATTTAAACATTACAACCAAATCCTCACTCACCTCTTTAACTCAAAACCTCTTAAAACTTGCTCAAAATGTTACATTCACGCTGTTTTCGAAAAAACTCTTGGACACGCTCAGGAAAAAGATAAGCCATCAAGTAGGCTATAATTAATTTATATTCTAACGGAGCAAGTTTTTAAATAGTTCTTCTTAAGAGGCGTTCAAGAGGAAAAGATATGTCTGTCGTCTTCGAGGTAGCAGCTTATGACGGTAGAATAGTAAGGTTAAGTGAAACGCAGTGGCGTCACATACTTTTCTTTCATCCCGAAGTTGAGAGTGAACAGATGAAAATAAAGGAGGTTGTACAAAAACCGGAAGTCGTGTTAGAGGGGGCTGCAAAAGACACGAGGGTTTGTTACAGATTCTATCCGTCTACACCTGTAACTTCCAAGTATTTGGCTGTGGTAATCAAAGTTCTGGACAGAGAAGTGTTTATAATAACCAGTTACTTTACAGAAAGGATGAGGAAAGGTGTGATTCTGTGGAGAGGAATCAAATAGTGATGAGTTACGACAGGGAGGCAGACGTAGTCTATATCAGCTTCGGCAAGCCTAGAAAGGCAGTTTCTGAGGAAATAGATCCCTACGTCGTGGTGAGGAGGGACCCAAAGACCCGGGAAATTCTAGGCATAACCATAACTAACTTCACCAAATACTTCGAAACACAAAAGCAGCTAAACATAAAAGTCCCCGCATCATGAGGTATAAACCGTCAGTTTCACGCCCACAGGCTCTACCGCAGCCCCTATTTCATAACGCGCTCTTTCATTACATTTAAGTTTGCAACATCCTAAGCTTCCTTCGTTTAACAATGTAAACCATCGAACCAAAGAGAACCCCAAAAGCGAGAACAAAAAGCAAAAGAGCCCCATAATCCCCAGACACCCAATTTCTCTTAATAAGGGAGAAAGAAAACATGTTAAAATCTTTTTGGCTTAAACAACATCCAAGCGCGCGTAGATTGTAAATTCCTAGGATTTACGTTTGCGTATGATTGACTTTAGAAATAGAAAGCCTTCCAAGTAGCAACCAAACTTTAAACCGCGTTCTCCTTCATTTTTCTAAATGTTTCTTTATGACATTCACAAACTCTTGAGCGTTCAACAATATTACCTCAGCCTCTGATTTTCCCACAGTGGCTGTAACACTATA
>DAOUSM010000158.1 GCA_030627225.1 Candidatus Bathyarchaeota archaeon
ACCGTGAATTGCTATGGTCGCTTTCTCTGTCTGATGCTCTGTTTTGATTTTCTCAACCTTGAAGAGTTCTCCAAGTTTTTTTTGTTTGTTTCCCTCCCAGATCTTCAGTTCTTCGACTTCTTCGCTGGTTTTGTCTTGGAAAATTTCTGGGTTTATGCATTCGGCTATTATTGGAAACTTAAATTCCTTTAGAGGGTAGAGGTTTATCATCAGACATCAGCCTTCACTGTTATTGGATGCGAAACTTCGAGATAGTTTTCTGTTACCGGATAATTTTCATATTCAACAGTCCAATAATCCCTGAATCTCCTCTTCATTTCATCGGTTATTTCTATGGGGTTTGAGACTTGCACATCAAGCCATATGGTGGCTCCCTCAACATGCCTTAATATTTCTCCGTTCTTGACAACTATTTCTCCGCCTTTAATGGTGTAGGCAGCCTGCTTGAACGCTTTCCTTACAGTCTTATACTTTCTGGAAGGATCTGTTTTCTCTGGATTTATATTGTATATGGCTATGTCCGCGTCTGCACCCACGCCTAGATGCCCCTTATTTTTAAGTCCTAAGGCTTTTGCTTGACCCGCTCTCGTCATTATTGCCACTTCATAAAGACTTAATTCACGATCTATTGATGGAAGGAGGCTTCTGCTTCTTGCCCTTGAATTAATCTTCTTCATGGTTGCCTCTCTGGCTTTTCTGCTCACAAGCCAAGCGATAATTCTTGGGTAAGAGATAAACGGGCCACCGTTTGGATGATCTGTCGTCACAAAAATTTTCCATGAATCTTTTATTAGTAGGGCTAGTTCTAGACCTATCGACCATTGCAATGCATGAACGTAGCTTTTACGCCTGTAACGGAAGGGCACAATCCCTGAGCTCGTTTCTGTTTCCACGTCATGATTAACCCACTTATTCCCGCTTAGCTCATGAAGCGTATACTGGAATGGACCGTCAGCAGTCATGGTTGTCGTGTCAGTAAATACCACTTGACCCATGTCTAGAGTTACATGTGAATGAGCATTCACGTAGTTTGCGATTTCCTCTGCCCCGGACTGCATGGTTCTCCAATCTGAACCTTTAAAGGCGCTGAATTGGCAGTGTGTTACGTGAATCGCTGGTTTATCCTCGGATGCTAAATCCTCAACGCATTTCATGGTGTCCAAGGCTGTGAGGTAGTTTCCAGGTTTTCCGAGGTTGTTTGTGTGGACGTGGATTGTGTGGGGCAAGTTTAGGAGTTTGTTTACTTTGCATAGTCCACGGAGTATTTCGCATGGAGTTATGTTGAAGTAAGGAACTTCGTCGTCTATGCTACTGACGTTGCGTCCAAAACCCCAGGCTTCTAGGCCTCCTGGATTAACAATTTTTATGGCATATCCTTTCGTTGAGGTTATCATCCACGCCACGTATCTTGCACATTCCTCTATTTTCCCTTCTTTTAGATATTCTAACACAAACCACCAGTCGCCTAGAAGTGGATAAGTAGCCTTATCAACCATAGGAGTGTCGTTCAACTCTTCATGTGTGTGTTTGGCTTCCAATGGAGGCATCGAAGGATTCATTATGGTGGTATAGCCCATTCTCGCATAACGATAGCCAGTTGTGAAAGTGGAAGGAACTGAGTATCCAACTCCAGACCTGGTTTTAGACGTTTTTCGCTCAAAATCCCTGAAGTGATCTTCCGGCCTCAAGAGTCTGCCAGCATTCACCTCGGAACCAGCAATATGGCAGTGAATATCCACTCCGCCAGGCATCACTATCATCCCAGAAGCATCTATTTTCATTGCTTTGCGCTCGTTTACTTCTTCAACTATTTTTCCATCTCTGATTGCGATGTCCATTTTTTCGCCGTTAACACCGTTAATAGGGTCGTAAACGAAGCCGTTTCTTATCAGAAGCTTCATTACGCCGCCTCCACCAGTCTTTTCTTTTTAAGTTTTCTAACTTCGGAGAGAATTCTCCTCAAGATTTCCTCGTCTGAAAGAACAGCCCTAGGCGGGTCAACAACTTTTTTGAGGGGGAGCGGCACATGGTCCATGCGGTAGGCTGTTCCGTTTGCCTCTATCCCAGCGAATGCTGAGGGGATGACGACATCAGCCATTTGGGACGTAGCGTTCATGTGAGGGTCGATGACTATCAACGGGTTCTTAACGAGGTTTTCAACAGCCTTTCTTGGGAAGTTTGCGACAGGATCAGAAGCGACCATTAGGGCTGCGTCTGATTCCCCGCGTAGGAGAACATCAGTAACGGATGTTTCTCCTGGATTGTACCGCGGATAGCCCATCGAAAAGTCAACTGCATAAGGATAGCCCGTCTGCCAAGTGAAAACCGTGTTCGCCCCGGTAACGTTGAAGTGCCCTCTCATGGGCATTATCACAAATTTTGTCCGCACATTCAAATCTCGAACTAAAGAAAGCGCAGCGTCAACGTTTCTGAGCTTTCCTTTAGTCATTGTTAATCCAAGTCCAAAAAACAAGATTCCAAAATTACATCCAATCATCAAGTCTGCAACTTCTTCAAGGTATTCTACGGGAACCCCAGCAACCTTGTCAACGTCGATTTCTTGGTCTCGAATCAGGGCTCTGAAGGCTTGGAGGAGCTCATAATCCTTGTTCGGCTCAACCTGTATGAAATAGTCAGCTATTTCAGCAGATTTCGTTCTCCTCACATCAATAACTATTAGCTTTCTTCCTTCCCTAAACAACGTCTGAGGAGGCGCCCTTTTAAGCTGCGGCCGAGTAGAAGACCTTTTCTTAAAGAAAACTCTTCTGAGAGCACTTTCAACTTTTTTCCCAGCTGTCAAGGCTTTAATTTTGGTTAAGTATCCCTTCCAAGCGCTTTTCTGGAACCTTCCTTCCGAGAAAGCTGTATATCTTTCAATGTGTCTTGGATGAGCACTCCATGGATTGCTCCCCCAGTAAACTACAAGGTCTGCTCTATGCCTGATCTGTCCAAGAGTGCAAGATGAAATACCAACGTCTTGAATGCTTAAAATTGAGGGTCCGTGACAAATCACCGAGGTGTTATCAATCACTCCTCCAACCTCTTCTGCTAATTCAAG
>DAOUSM010000052.1 GCA_030627225.1 Candidatus Bathyarchaeota archaeon
AAGATAACACATCTCACTTTCAAAATTCCAGCTCTTTTTGCCAAAAATTCCGAAAAAGCAAAATCTAGATTATTGTAAACTCGACTACAGGCTTGTTTTTAAATTTAACCATTATTTCAACATTTTTTTATCTAGAAACTTCAATTTTTAACCCTATTCTAGAAACTGTAAAGTTTAAGTTCATATATGGTTGACTTGCTTTTCTGGGGGCAACCCACATGAGTGAAAAAAGAAACCAAAGAAGAAGAAACCAAAAGAATATTAAATTTGAGATATGATATAATTCTTGACGTCCCCTCCTTTTTATGAAAGTCTTTTAACGATGCACAAACAATCGAAAGCCAAAGCCAAAAGAGCTAAAATAATAATTTAACTTTGCATATAAGAAGTCATATCTATAAATCACCAACATAAAATGAGGCCTCCACGTTATGCTAACAAAACTGAAGAGAAAAATTCAGACAATGTTTACGGCAGAAGCAAAAATAGCCCACAAAATAGGATTAACACCAAACAAGACAAGCGCCATAGGCATAGCCTTAGCCTTTCTCTCAGCCATAGCATACACAGCATGGCAAACCCATATACTTTATCTCCTGCTTGCAACCGTTTTGCTCCTACTTTCAGGATTCTGCGACGCCCTAGACGGAATATTAGCTAGGCTCTATCATGAAACAACAGCATTCGGCGGATTTCTAGACTCCCTATTAGATAGATATGCGGACGCTGCTGTATACGCAGGCATAATAATAAGCGGATTATGCGACGCTCTATGGGGTTTAACAGCCCTAATAGGCTCATTACTCGTAAGCTACACCCGCGCAAAGGCGGAAGCAGCCGGAATAAAAATGGAATCAATCGGATTAGCAGAAAGAGCAGAACGCATAATCATACTAGCCATAGCAAGCATAACAGCAATGTTTTGGCTTCCATCCTTAAACATAGGAATAATCTTGCTTGCAATACTCTCGAACCTAACGGTCCTACAAAGAGGCTTACACGTTTACAACAAACTAAAGAAAAGAGAAGCTTAAATTAAAAAACTAAAATCTCCTTCTTCCTCGTCTTGGACGCGTATGCCGCTCACTTTTGGCCCTAACCTTCACAACACCCCTATGCACAGCACACGAAACACAATAATACTTCGTCTGCATCGGAGCAGTAATATACGCACCCTTCTGACGAAGCTCCTTCGCCAAAGCATAATCAACCATGGAAACCCTCCTAGTAACCTTCTTAGCTTTATCCCGAGGCACCATTTGCCCGCAGCTAGCACACTGAACAAAACCACTTCTTCCCTTGCTACCCTTCGATCTTCCACGGCTTTTCCTTTTAACCGGCATCATCCCTCACTTCTCATTCCATCGCATGTAAAAGTGTTCTGCTTTATATATCTGTCCTCAACTTAAGAATCGAAGCAATATTAGCTTTCGCATCAACTTTCGGAGCTATTTTCCCAGTAGAAGACGTAAAGAGGGTTGTAACTCCAGGCCCGTGACCAGATGACACACAATTTGTATGCACAACTATGCCGACGGATATGGCACCCTGCTTGTAAATTCTACCATAAGAGTGATCCGCGTCTGTTATAGCCACAAGGTCGCCGAGCCTCAAATCATCAAGGCCATACTGCTTCCTCACGTTTTCATCAAAAAGCTGAATATCATAATCCCCAGAGTACGTGTGGTTAGCTCCCAAGCCTGAACCCATTATCGCCGCCGGAATTACATGCGTAACAGGAACCACCAATTTGTCATCATATGGTTTCGGGTCCAAAGCCTCAAGAAAGCGTGGGTCCATATTCATCACCTTTATGTCCAGATAATCCAAAAGTTTCAAGCCCACACCGAAGGCTTTCACAAGCACTTTGTCGCCGAGCATGAGTTTCTCAAGGGTTTCAGGTTGAAAATCCACAAGCACATGCTCTATTCCACCGTGTTTTCCCGTTACAACACCCTTTGCACCTTTTGCATCGCCCGTAACCACCACCCCTTTATTTCCAACACATGAAAGCACATTTAAAGCCGTGTTTGCAGCCTGTGCAAAGCGTGGGTCACTTTCCTTATTTTCTATGCTTACGCCCGGTTCAACATGATCTGCTTCCCATCCACATGCCAAGTCGCCCACCCTCACATTATACGTGATGCCACCGATACCGGGCAAAACAAGTGGAGTGCCTTGAGCCGAAATTCTATAGATTCCTCTTCCGAAAACTGGGCTGGCTACCTCGCCGACAACAGATATTTTCACCAATTTATCAACATTCGTTCTTAACATCCTAATTTTCCTCACATTAGACTAGGTGCATTAGCCAGCAGATGCTAATAAAACTTCACCCAGCCAGCAAGTATCGTATCCGCATGAAACATAACAAGTTTTAAATGTGGGATGCTTATTTTGAGTTGAGTGAAGCTAAACTTAACGAAGTATACATTATCTGAGTGGCTGAGAACAATGTCAGACATCGGGTTAAGATCCAGAATGCTGGTTAAAGACGTTATGAGCAGCCCAGTAATAACCATAGAGGAAGACGCACCAGCAAATCAAGTTGCAGAACTCATGGACAAACACGGTTTGGGCTGCATAATAGTGACAAGCAAAGAAGGAAAACCACTTGGAATAATCACGGAAAGAGACCTAGTTAAAAGAGTTTTAGCTAAAAACGTCAAACCCGACTCTCTAAAAGCCAAAGAAGTTATGACCACACCTCTAATCACAATAGAGCCCGATGAAACGATAAGCGGAGCAGCCAGAAGAATGAGCAGACTAAACATTAGAAGATTAGGAGTCATATACAAGGGACAACTAATCGGAGTGCTCTCAAGCAAAGACATCTTAGGAGTCATGCCCGAACTCATAGAAATCATCCAAGAACGAGCACTTATAGAAGGAGAAAACAGAGCTCAAGAAGCAACAACAGAGAAAACCACACCCCTCGCAGGATACTGCGACCGATGCGGTGCATGGTCAGACACCTTAAGGGAATTCAATGGAGACTTTCTCTGCGAAGACTGCAGAATCGAATTAGAAAGCGCAAAGTGAGAGGCGGTTGTTTGCGTGTTAAAGAAATTATGGATCGGAAGCACCCGTTTATTTACGACGACGAACTCACCACAAAAGCCCGTGCAATGATACGGAATTTCGCCTTAAGAATTCTCCCAGTAGTGAATGGAAACAAAAAACTGTTGGGCATAGTTTCACGTGGCAATGTAATGGCTATTTCCTCCTCTGTTTCACCCATAAGAGTAAGGGGCATAATGAGTACAACGAGGCACATAGCAGCAATGGAAGACGACGCTGCTTCAACCGTTAAAAAAATGATTCGACTAGACGAATGGTACGTGCCCGTCGTGAACTCTGCTCAAGACAAAACCTACAGGGGAGTTTTAGGCCTAGAAAACTTCATCGAGGCTTCGCTCAAAGCAAACCCAAACAAACTCTCAAAACCAGTTTCAGAAATCATGACAAAAAAAGTTATCGCTTGCTCCCCAGATGACGAGGTTGACAACGTTTGGCGTTTAATGCAAAACCAATCCTTCGCTGGACTGCCAGTTGTTAAAAAGGACAAACTGGTAGGAATTATTACACAGAAAGACCTGCTCGAAAGCAGAACAACGCTGCCCACATTCGAATCCAAAAAGGGACGTTTCCGAGCCTCATCGACAATTTCTTCAATAATGAACACAACGGTAATAGCCGCAAAACCGTCAACCATAATCAGCGAAGTCGCCAAGCTAATGATTTCAAAAAACATTGGAAGAATACCAATAAAAGACAGCAACGGAAGGTTGATTGGCATAGTTGACCGTGAAGATGTTGCCAAACAGCTTGTTAAATAAGAAGGGAGAAGTTTGAGTAGAGAAAGTTTTAGAAGGTCGTTAAGGGGGAAGGGCCCGCTCTCCTTGAAGACTCATCCCTCGAAAAGACATGGAGGCGAAATGTTACATGTTGCAAAGAGTCCTGTTGTCACAATGGCTCCTACAACACCCATTTACGATGGCATACAGAAAATGACCAAGGAAGGGTTCCGACGCATACCAATCGCTAACCCAGGAACAAGAACGTTAGAAGGAATAGTGACAGCCATAGACATAATCAATTACCTTGGCGGCGGAAAAAAATTTCAAATAATTCAACGGAAATTTGGAGGAAACATTTTCAAAGCCATAAACGAACCAATAAAACTCATAATGATCAAAAAAGTTGTTTCAATTAAAACTTCGGCGAAAATAAGCGAAGCAATAGAATTGATGAAAGAGAAAAACCTCGGCGGCTTACCAGTAGTGGACGACGAAAACCGTGTAAGGGCAATAATCACAGAAAGGGACATCGCCAACATGTTTGCCAACAGAATAAGCGGCGTAACAGTTTCTCAGTTAATGTCAAAAAAAGTAGTCACCGCCCTGCAGAAAACAACAATTTTCGAAGCTGCAAAAACAATGACAACGCAAGGATTCAGAAGACTACCAATAGTATTGGACGACAAATTAGTAGGTATAATAACAGCCATGGACATCATACGGTTCTTCGGCTCCGGAGAAGTCTTCAAATATCTAAAATCTGGAACTCTAATACAAGTTTTGAATACACTAGCCCTTGAAATAGCAACCATAGAAGTTGCAACCATAGAACCAAACGCGGATGTTGGTCAAGCAGCAAAAATAATGCAAAAGAAAAACATAGGCGCCTTACCCGTTGTTAAAAACGAAAAACTCGTGGGCATAATAACGGAAAGAGACTTTTTCAAAATAATAGAAGCTTAGCTAAATAGTAAAGCGTGTGCTCTGTGAAAGCAATAATTAGCAGTTGATAAAAAGAACTAGTATTCGATTGATGGAGCGAATGGATTGATGGGTAGAAAAGAACGCTGTCCTCAATGTGGAAGTAAGAAGATTACGATAACTGGAAATCTGAAAAAATGTAATGTTTGCAAATACGAATGGATGAGAAAACCTAGAAGGAAAACTTCTAAGAAACAGAAAGTCCGATTTTAGTGTCATCTGCAAACCTAAACTTTGATGTAATAACACATAATAGAATAAACTTTTAACATTCCGTTCTGTGTAATTCAAATAATAAGAGCGCGGCTAACTTGATTGTTGATTTAGTCCTAAGTAATGGAAAAGCCTATGTAAACAATAGAATAGTGGACTGCAGTCTTGCAATAAACAAAGGAAAAATTTTCAAAATAGGCAAAGAAGCAAACATGCCCAAAGCAGAAACAAAAACTGATTTAAAGAATCTCCTAGTTTTGCCCGGTCTAATAGACATTCACGTGCACCTTCGAGACGAGGGAAAAGCATACAAAGAAGATTTTTACAGTGGAACAGCCGCCGCAGCAGCGGGTGGGATAACAACAGTTCTGGACATGCCTAACAACAACCCAGTAACAATGAGCGCTGGAACTCTGAGGAACAGGATGAAAATTGCAGAAAGAAAAATTTTGGTCAACGTTGGCTTTTACTCCGAATTTCCAAGAAACATGAAGGAAATAGAGGAAATAGTCAGGGAAGGCGCCGTGGCTTTTAAGCTTTTTATGGCTGAACAAATTGGTGGATTAAACATAGATGATGATCACGCTTTGTTGGAAGCGTTCAAGATCATTAGCGGATTAAAGGTTCCAGTGGCTGTTCACGCAGAAGACAAAATAGCGTTGAAAAAAGCTGAAGAGGAACTTAAGCTTGCCAACTGCAACGACATTGAGGCTTTTCTCAAGGCACATTCAGAAAGCGTTGAAGTAAAGGCTGTGAAACATCTACTAAACATCGCTGAACAAACAGGTGTACACATGCATTTTTGTCACATAAGTACAGAAAACGGATTAAAAGCAGTAATTAACGCAAAAAAATCTGGAATGCCAGTAACTTGTGAAACAACACCGCATCACCTATTTCTGTCCGTGGATGATTTAAGACGGATCGGAACTTTAGCTCTCATCATGCCGCCAGTTCGAGAAAAACACCAAATCGCAGCTCTTTGGAATGGAATTGAAAATGGTTGGATTGACGTTTTGGCTTCAGATCATGCGCCGCACACGCTAGAGGAAAAGAAAACGAAGCTGGTTTGGGATGTTAAGGTGGGTATACCAAGCTTAGAAACAACGCTTCCACTATTGCTCACAGAGGTGAAACGTGGACGATTATCAATAGCTGATGTAGTTAGGTTAATGTCAGAAAAGCCTGCTGAAATCTTCAGATTGAAAGGTAGAGGCTTTTTGAAAGAAGGGAATAACGCGGACTTAGCGGTTGTGGATTTAGATAAAAGATACAAGATTGACGCATCAAAATTCCATTCAAAAGCGAAGTATTCTCCGTTTGACGGATGGACTGCTGAAGGAAAACCCATTAAAACCTTTGTTAATGGCCGATTAATCATGGATGAAGGAGAAATTGTCGCTAAGGCTGGAAGTGGTGAAATAATTCGGAGAGAATAAAAGCTTGAAGTTCATTGCAGATGGGATGCTTGGAAAACTGACACGCTGGCTTCGAATGCTAGGGTACAATGTGAAATACTCAAACAAACTTGACGATACACAATTACTCATGGTAGCCAAAAAAGAAAGAAGAACACTGCTTACAAGGGACTTAGAGCTTTACCAACAAGCCACAGC
>DAOUSM010000044.1 GCA_030627225.1 Candidatus Bathyarchaeota archaeon
TTAAGCTTTTATGGGGTCTGTTTATGTTTCTCCATAAATTTTCGCTGATTGCATCCACCTTTAAAGAGATAAAATCTGCTTCCAGCAAGTCTTCTTTTACGTCTCTCCGCCAGATAAGCGAAGCATTAGTTAAAACAGCTATCGGAATTCCAATCTGCTTTAAAAGGGATATTTCATTGCTTAGGTTAATGTCTAGAGTTGGTTCTCCATCAGGGACAAAGGTTAAGTAGTCAGCTCTTTCATTTCGGGAAGCTGCTTCATCAAATTTCTTTTTAACTTGTCTGAAAATGTCCTTTGGCTTGTAGAAGGCTTGCCTTTCCGTCTTCATGTTTATGGTTTTTCCTAACTGACAGTAAACACAAGAATAGGAGCAAGTCTTTGCTGGAATATTATTTATTCCTAGGCTTTTCCCAAGACGCCTTGACGGAACGGGACCAAAAGCCAGCATCCCTACATTTTCCAGATTAGACACTTCCACGCTTTAAAACTGAAAGAATTTTCTTCCATACTTTCTCTATTTCTTGGGCAACATCGCTTCTTGGGGCGTACTCCAAAATAGGCTTTCCATTAACCATAGCCTCTGTAACAACGGGGTTGAAGGGAATTTTCCCAACAACCTTTATGTCCTTTTCTTTGCAAAAGCTCACGATTTTTTCTGTATTATCCTCGTTTATGTCATACATGTTTACGCAAACAAATGGTTGCACATTAAAATGCTTCAGCAACTCTAATGCCCTCTCAAAGTCGTGAATCCCTGACATTGTCGGTTCCGTAACTACCAAGCCAGCATCTATTCCTGTGACTGAAGCTATAACAGGGCAACTAATTCCAGGAGGACCATCCATTATGATTAAGTCGCTGTGTTCGCTCTCAGTCAATATTTTGGCGTTCTGCCTCACCAAAGTAACAAGTTTCCCCGAATTTGCCTCGCCAGGACTAAGCATGGCATGGGCCATAAAGCCATACTTCGTCTTTGAAACGTAAGCATGCCCTGAAATCCGCTCAGTCAAAGTTATGGCGCTTACTGGACAGATGATTGTGCATACGCCACAGCCCTCACAGGCAATTGGGTCAACCTCAAAATTTTCCGTTATAGCATCAAATCTGCACTTTTCACGGCACAAGCCACATTCTATGCATTTCGACTTATCAATGACAGCTAGCTTCGAACCCTTAAATTCCTGTGTTTTAACAACGCTGGGATGCAAAAGCAGGTGTAGGTCTGGTGCATCCACATCACAGTCAGCTACCACTGCGTTTTTGGCTAAAACTGCAAGTGAGGCAGTTATCGTTGTTTTACCCGTGCCGCCTTTACCGCTTAAAACCGTTAGTTGCTTCATTTGCCAACAAGCTTCCTTACTTCGTTAAAAAGTGTCTGAAACTTTTCTTTCCATTCCGGCATTTCTAGGCTGAAAGGAACGCCTCTCGAGTAAAGCTCCGCTATTTTTCTTTGAAAGGGAATTTCAAGTAGTATGGGGATATTCTTTTCTTCACAGTATTCATAGATTTTTTTGTCACCTATACCTGCACGGTTAACAACAACACCAAAGGGAATTCCCATATCCTCCAAAACCTCAACTGTTATCTTCAAATCATGCAGACCAAAAGGCGTAGGCTCGGTTACAAGAACGCAGAAATCACTTCCTTTCACAGTCTCAATTACAGGACAAGAGGTCCCAGGCGGAGAATCAAGAATAATGTTTTTACCGTTTTTAACATGCCTTTTAACTTCCCTTATCACCGGAACGGCCATAGGCTCACCTATTTTAAGCTCGCCATAAACAAGCTCCAAATCCCCAGCCAAACCGAACTTTAACATTCCAATCCTGTGCATTTTTTCACTAATCGCGTTTCTAGGGCAAACAATGCTGCATCCACCGCAGCTATGGCAAAGCTCCGGGAAAATCAGAACCTTCCCTGAACTGACGAAAATAGCATTGTATTGGCAAAACTCAGCGCATTTTCCGCAATAGTCGCACGATTCCTCGTTTATCACTGGAACTGGGATGTAGACTGGTTCTGTTCGACTTATCTCGGGATGCAAAAGCAGGTGAGCGTTCGGTTCTTCTACATCACAGTCTAAAAACTGAATATTTCCCATGGAAAGCGCCATGTTTACAGCCACTGATGTTTTTCCGGTTCCTCCCTTGCCGCTGGCGATGGATACTATCACAAACGTCCCTTCGAAATTCGATAGTTTAGACTCCCTGTTGCCCCTTGTCCTTCTCATATTTCGCAATTGCTTTTTGTAACGTTGTTAGAGCAAGTTTTGGACAGTGAAGTTTTGATTCAGGTAGTCCACCTAACTCCTTTAGCACGTCTTGCTCCGTTATTCTTTTTGCTTCTTCGATTGTCTTGCCAATTATGAGCTTTGTTATGGCAGACCCTGAAGATGCTGCGCTAGGACAGCCTAAATAGTAAAATTTTGCGTCTTCTATTACGTCATTTTTGCTAATTTTTAGGTATATTTTCATCATGTCTCCGCAGGGACCAGTATAGGCTATGGCAACATCTGGTTTCTCTATCGAGCCTACGTTGACTTCGTTCATGTAAAATTCGATGGCTTTATCTGAATATCCCGCTTCCTTTAGTAATCCAAATTCCTCTTCTGTTAACTTCTTTGGTATCTCCCGCTCCTCCGCTAGAAGGTTTAATTGGTTATGGTTTGTTATCGGTGACGAGCATGATGGCAACCTTCCGTTAACTCCACTAACTCATCTTTATTATACGCTTCAATAACGTCTTTAACAAAGTCTTTGTTTGTCTGCAGAACAGCTACGTTTGCGCTCTGAAGCCCATTCCATAGGTTATCACAGCGTTTGGCCTTAAGCTCATAATGATCTGTGGCGGTTGTCCCATGCCGCCGAAGTGCTCACCTTTGTTGGGCACCATTTGAAGGTTTAAAACCTTTCCATTTTCATCTAATTCTACAACCGCGAAATACGGTGCTCTTCCAAAATGTTGTGACAGCCTTGCATTCAAACCGTTTGTGTCTTCAACCGGTATCACAATTCTAACGCTCATTTCACTCACCTTTTACGGCCGTCTTCTCCGTCCACGCCCCATACCCCTGCCCCTTCCAAAATGTCCACCGACCGTTGGGGCACCGGTTTCCCTAAGCTCTCCCCTCTTATACTTTTCAATAACCTCTCTAACCGTTCCATGAGCACCCACCACAATCCTTATTCCAGCTGAAGATAAGGCTTGAAAAGCGTTTGGGCCCACATTCCCTGTTATTAGCACGTTTACTCCCTTTCCCGCTATTGTCTGCGCTGCTTGAACCCCAGCCCCACTCATGGCTCCAGCTGCCACGTTAGGAACAGCCTCAAAAGCCATGGTTTCAGAGTTCACAATTACAAAGTATGGTGCCCTCCCAAATCTCGGGTCTATTGGAGCGTCTAACGTGTTTCCAGCTGCTGTTACACATATTCTCATTCACTCTACCTCCATTTTTACATTACTTTCTTTTTCTCTGCTTTTTAGGAATGCCTCAATCTTTTTAACGATTTCCATAAAGGCTTTTGATGCTTGAGAATCTGCATGTTCAACTATGAAGGGTACGCCTCTATCAGAGTCTTCGCAGATTTTTTGATCTAAGGGTATGCTCCCAAGAAATGGAATATTCAGCTCTTCAGATATTTTTCGTCCACCTCCCGATTGAAATATGTCAATTTTCGCTCCACAATCGGGGCAGATGAATCCACTCATGTTTTCAATTATGCCTATAATAGGCATTCCAAGCTTCCTTGCAAACGTTACAGCTTTCCTAACCACAATCTGCGAAACCTCGGAAGGAATAGTCACTATCACCACGCCGTCCATTTCTGGCAAAAGCTGAGCAACACTCAATGGTTCGTCGCCTGTGCCCGGCGGAAGATCAATGAACAAAAAGTCTAAGTCTCCCCAAACAATTTCTGACAGAAACTGACGTATCGCAGTCATTTTTAATGGTCCACGCCAAATAACCGCAGAATTCTCATCCGGTAGTAGAAAATCCATAGAAACCACTTTGATTCCCAAAGAGCTCAATACCGGAAAAACACCCGGCGGTCCCGCTTGGAGCCTCTGACCAGATAACCCCAGAATTTTTGGCACACTTGGACCATGTATGTCCGCATCAAGAATGCCTACGCTGTTGGCGTGTCCATGCATCGTGAAAGCCACTGCAAGGTTAACAGTCACAGTGCTTTTGCCCACGCCGCCTTTACCGCTTATCACAGCTATCTTATGCCTAATCTTACTCATTCTAGCCTTCAGTCTCTGCTCTTGTTCCAAAAGTTGTTTCCTTCTATTAACAATTTCATTTGTATTACTGGTCATATTCATAAAGCACTCCAACACTGTTTGAAACGTTTTAGATAGGTTTGATACATAAACCATATTAAATAGTTTTTGTTCAGAAATTAAACAAAGGCGAATAACTATGGACGAAATAAACCGGAAAATAATTTCGCAACTTCAATTGGATGGGCGGACAACCCTTGAAAAATTAGCAGAAATAACAGGGCTTTCAAACACGGGCGTTAAGAAAAGGTTAAACAAGCTTATTCAGAAAGGCGTAGTGAAAGTTTCCGCTCTCGTTGACGTTAAAAATCTAAACCTTCAAGCAGCAATAGTTTTAATGGAAGTTGAAAGCTCCGAAGCTTTGAATCGTCTCATCAGCCGTTTTAGAAACTGTCCGCGAGTGGTAAACATGTTTACAACTTTAGGCGGCTATAACCTCGTGGCTTTGGTTGTGGCCGAAGATAGAAACACGCTGGAAAGCATTTCCATAGAAAAGTGTTCGTTAAGAAGCGGTGAAGGAGTAAGAAGATCGGAATTTTATCCAATAAGCGACATTTATTATTCTCCTTTTATACAATTACGGGAGCATCTCACACATATGAATCATGCGATTGCACCATGTAACGTGGACTGCAGACCATGCCACAGATATAGAACTGAAAAATGTGCGGGGTGTCCAACGACCATCTATTATAGAGGTCAACTATAAATTCAAAAGATGAAATTTGGAAACAAATCCAAATTTAAGTGAAAATGTCTCCCGCAAACTTCCTTTTTTGTGTTGGGACTAGCCGACCCCTGCCCATTTGTGGAGTAAAAATAGCCCAGAAAATCATAAAAACTAGTGGACTTTCTATTGCTTATTCTAGGTGTTGTTCGTGTCTGTGAATAAGGAATACGCTTTTGACTGGATTGAGAATAACAAGAAACGAATTATTGAAATAAGCGATAAAATATGGAAGTTTGCTGAACTAGGCTTAATCGAGTTCAAGTCTTCAGCTCTTCTAGCAAACGAGTTGGAGAAGCATGGGTTTAGGGTTGAACGTGGAATTGCAGATATGCCAACAGCCTTTGTAGCTACTTGGGGTGAAGGAAAACCAGTTATAGGAATAATGGGGGAATATGATGCTCTACCGGGGCTATCACAGAAAAAGGTTCCATGGAAAGAACCATTAGAAACAGGAAAACCGGGACATGGATGTGGACACAACATTCATGGAACAAGCGGCATGGCAGGAGCAACAGCAATAAAAAAAGCCATGGAAAAACACAAGATAAAGGGCACCATTAAATTTTTTGGATGCCCAGCTGAGGAGAATTTCTCGGGTAAAGTGTACATGGTTAGAGACGGATATTTTAATGATATTGATGCCGTAATTAGTCACCATCCAAGCACCATGAATGAAGTTTCCTTGATGAGCAGCTTGGCTGTTAACTCTGTTAAGTTTCATTTTTATGGTAAAGCATCCCACGCTGGTGCTTCCCCTGAGCAGGGTAGAAGCGCATTGGATGCGGTGGAATTAATGAATATGGGTGTAAACTATCTGAGAGAACATGTAATTCAAGACGCCAGAATACATTATGTAATTGAAAAAGGCGGAGACCAACCGAACATTGTACCACCATACGCAAGAAGCTGGTATTACGTAAGAGCGCCAGAGAGAGATCAGTTAGAATTCATATATAATTGGATTCTTGACATAGCAAAAGGAGCAGCAATTATGACAAAAACGGAAGTAAAGACAGAATTCCTTGAAGGAAGTTATAATTTAATTCCTAATAGAACAATTGCGGAGCTGATTGTCAAGAACATGCGCGAGATAGGGTTTCCCAAGTATAACGACGAAGATTTAAAGTTTGCTAAGGAAATTGCCAAGACAATCACTCCTGAGACGAAGATTGCACAATTAAAGAAGTCTAAACGTCCCGAATGGGAGAAACTTGTGGACAAACTGATAGATGACGAAGCCCCTGATCCTTGGGGTGAAGGTGAAGTTAGCCATGGTAGCACTGATGTAGCTGACGTGAGTTGGCAAGCTCCCACCGTGGAATTTAGTACTGCTGCATGGATTTTAGGTACACCTGCGCATTCATGGCAAGCCGTAGCGCAAAGTGGAGTTGAAATTGGACGTGCATCGTTAATATTTGCAGCGAAAGTGATGGCTACTACAGCCATTGATCTTTTAACAAACGAGGATGCCTTAAACAAAGCGAAAGAGGAACATAGACAAAGAATAAGTAACAAGGAATACAAGTCGCCGATACCCCTAAATCATAAGCCACCTCTCGACGTTTGGGAGAAATAATCCATTCTTTCGTTTAATAATATGACCTAACATCTTCGCCGTAGGCGATTCCTTTTAGTTGAAGATGAAAATTTCATGTAACTCTGTCTGTTAGAAAATTGATTTGTAATTCTGTTTCCAAATTCATAAGTGTTTTAATGTTTTAGAGTATAGCCTTTAATTGCAGGGTGGAATTGCCTTGAGCGAACAAATCTTTCAAGCTTGCAAGGAACTAATTAACGACGCAAAAATGGGCTGCGCCGACATGGTTTTTAAAGAAATATGCCTGGAAATTTTGTCAAGAGCACGCAATGTCCTAACGGAAAGACAATTTAAACAGCTAGTTGCCTATGCTGCCGAAAGAATGAAAGAAAAAATTCCTTTTGAACTACAGCAAAAATTAATGGCACATGGGTAAAACATAAA
>DAOUSM010000093.1 GCA_030627225.1 Candidatus Bathyarchaeota archaeon
CCATACTCAAGCATGGAAGTTTGCAAAGAAGTTGGAAAACAAATTTTAGCACGGTTCAAAAACCGAAATTTGCGAGTGAATTTGAAAAATCCCCAGTTCACTGTAAATGTTGAAGTTAGAGACGAACATGCATATGTCTTCGCGGAAACCTTGCAAGGTGTGGGTGGTTTTCCACTCGGCTCCCAACCTAAAGCCATCTGCTTGCTGAGCGGAGGGATAGATTCAGCAGTAGCTTGCTGGCTTGTAATGAAACGCGGATGCCCCATTATTCCAGTATACTTGGATATTACACCCTTCACAGATGAAGCGACAACCACAAAAGCTCTGGATGTAGCCAGAAAACTCTTTGAATGGTCCATTGGTTTTCCGAGAAAAGTGTACATTGTGCCGCATGGTAAAAACCTTGAAACTTTTGTAAGTGAAAGCCCGAGAAAGCTAACATGTATTTTATGCAAACGCATGATGTACCGCATCGCCGAACGAATAGCAGAAATCGAGAATGCTGAAGGCATAATAACCGGTGAAGCCATTGGAGAACAAGCAAGCCAAACACTGCACAATTTAAGAGTTCTAAGCGAAGCCGCAACCAAATATCCTGTGCATCGCCCACTTTTAGGCTTTAACAAGCTAGAAACGGAAGAATTAGCCAAGAAAATTAGCACTTTTGAGATTTCAACCAGAAAAACTGAAGGATGTAGTGCAGCTCCTAAAAACCCTGCCACCAAAGCAAAGTTGGAAATCGTGAAAAAAGCTGAACAAGAACTTGACATAGAAGGCATGGTTGAGAAATCAATTAGAAAAGCTAAAATTGCATCAGTTTAGGCTCAATATTAATCAATTGATTAAAAAGAGGGTTGAATGAAAGAATTATTAATGATTTGCGATCGTATAACAAGAGAGATGGCTCATGGTAAAAATCGCTGTGCTGACTGATCTTATATTTGAATTAAATGCTCTCATTGACAGAGGTTTAAGCATTCCATTGAAAGAGGTAAAAAGCTTATGCAAAGAAAAGAGAATAATAGAAGAATTAGAGCGAAAGTTTCCTTTCAAGGAAACGGGTTTGGATTTGTCTTTGTTAAAACGTGGGACAAGAGAAGAACTCGATGAGATTTTGCATGATATGGCAATTGCCATAGATGAACGAAAGAAATTTAGAGTAGAAAACAATGGGCTTTGCTTACTAGTTGCTTACGTCCAAGAACAAATTCAACGAGAACTTGTAAAATATTACAAGGTTAAAATTCTTTAAAAATTTTTAGCGCACACAACATGAAAACCTTACCAATGACACGTTTGCTATGTACTTTCGGTTTTTTATTAGTAAACACGGAAGAATCAAATAATATAACCAACTATTTTATGTAGCTATGTCATCAGCTGAAGTTGCGGTTCAAGCGTTTCGAAAACTGGAAAGCGAAGACCTTAGGGTGCTGCATGTTATAGAGACTGCCATGAGCAAACACGAGTTTGTCCCTAAAGAATTGATTGCAAAATTCACCAAATTTAGCCTTGAAGAAACGGCTTTTAGGCTAGGTCGCCTCAGCAAATTTCGCCTCATCCGTCACATGCGAGGTCCCTATGTTGGTTATACGTTAAACTATGCTGGATACGACTGTCTAGCAATAAACGCCCTCGTTAAGGCTGGAGTGCTTGAAGCTTTTGGAAAACCTCTAGGGGTAGGCAAAGAAGCAGATGTTTACGATGCATTAAACCCGAAAGGGGAAAGAATAGCCGTAAAATTTCACAGACTAGGCAGGATCAGTTTTCGCCAAACAAGAAGGAAAAGAGGCTACACGACAGAGCATACTGGCTGGCTTTTCCAGTCCAGACTTGCAGCAGAAAAGGAATTTCAAGCCCTAAGGCTTGTCTATCCACACGGGGTAGCCGTCCCGAAACCAATAAGCCAAAACCGCCACGTCCTCGCAATGGGAATGATTGAAGGAGCAGAACTTGCAGAATACAAAGAAATTCCTGAGCCTGAAAAAGTTCTGAAAGAAATATTGAGTAACATCCGAAAAGCATATTTAAAGGCTGGTCTTATCCATGCGGACTTAAGCGAATATAACATCATTTTGAAGCCTGACATGCATACCCTAATAATTGACTGGCCGCAATACATCACAAAAGAACATCCTAACGCCCAACAGCTTCTAACACGTGATGTCAAGAACATTTTGCGATATTTTAAACGCAAGTATATGTTAAAGGTTAAACTCAAAGAGGTCTTGGCATATATTACTGAAGAACAAAAAATGGCTATTTTTTAGGCACATCCAACATTATGTAAAGTATGTTATTTCCACGCAACAAGACATTCCCATAATTAGTGATTAACCGGTCATTTCTGCATTCAGTTGCTCCTTCCAGAAGTATGTTCATGTGCCCGTCACATTTGACCATTTTTCCCTTGTATTCGCAGCCATTTTTCAGCAGGACTGCAATATAAGCGTTTAATTGTTTAACCAACACATTTAATGGTTTTTTACTAGGTTCCATGCCAGCACCTTAGTCCTTCTCAATTACTCTATCCAAACATCATTACATAAAAGCTTTATGAAAACTTTCTCCAAATTTGAAGGCAATCTAACCTATATTCTGAGCCGTCTTCCAAAATAAATCCATTTTCATCGTAACTTTTTAAGTATAGACAAAGCTGCAATGATTAGGAACGCGATTCCAGCCCACCATAGGCTTCCTGTAAGAAACCAAACTACAAAAGCAACAAGAGCAGCAGGAATTAACACGAAAAGCAGACGGATAACGAAGATTATGACTAGACCAATTATGATTAAGCCTATAAATCCTAAAAGATCGAAGCCAATCAAACCTGATGCCTCTAAATCCTAAGATATTATTGTTTTAATAATAACTTTTCCCAAAAACTAAAAATAACCTTCCAGAAACAATACTAGAGGAGTCTTAAATGAAATATGAGATAAAATATAAACCGTCTTATTCAATGCTTGTTGTCAATTTAGAGCAAGGCGAAAAAATAACGGCCGAAGCTGGTGCAATGACTTACATGGACCCAGATATAGAAGCTCACACACGGAAAAGGGAGAAAAGCAGCATATATTGCGTCAACGGAAAATGTAGATTTGGATGTTAAATGGGAAGGTTTCACTAAGGGGCTATTCGTCAAGGCCTATTTATGATAAAAGTCACGGGCGATGGCGCCCTTTTCATAAACACTTTCGGAGCAATAGATAAACATGCCTTAAAGCCTGGACAAACCCTAATAGTTGACAACTTCCACCTAGTGGCATTCAGCGACACATGCAATTACAAAGTCACAAAGTTTGGGGGATTGAAAGAAACTTTACTAGGTGGAGAAGGGCTGGTAACCCAAATTACAGGTCCGGGAGACGTTTATATACAAACAAAAAATCTAAGGGAATTCGTGGAATGGCTCTGGACGTTGATTGAGCCTAGAGTTAGAGCGAGAGCACGCTAACATTCTTCTTTTTTATCTTCAGAAGCAAACCTTATAGCCCAAAGAAATTAAAGCTTCTAGAAAGTTTCACACCTTACCACGAAAAACTTATCATCATGCTAAGTTTCATATAGCTTTCCATATGATTTGCTGGGATAAAAATTTCACACGAAGCAAGGAAAAAAGTTGATGGAGGTTTCCATGCGTTGGAGTGTTCTTATAGAGCTAGTATGATAAAACCCTCATCTATTCGAAGGATGCTTGAGCTCTCGGCGGGAATGGAAAACGTTATTCATTTAGAGCAGGGTGAACCAGACTTCACAACACCCGGGCATATTTTGGAGGCCGCTGTAGATGCTATGAAAAACGGTTTCACGCATTATACGGAAATTAACGGAACATTAGAACTGCGTCAAGCTATAGCTGAAAAACTTGAGAAGGAGAATGGTATTGATGCTGACCCGCAAACAGAAGTAACAGTGACCTCCGGGTCTCAGGAAGCTATGTTCATCGCTGCACTGGGATTTCTGAATCCAGGCGACGAAGCTCTAATTCTTGATCCATACTACCCCGCATATTTTGAAGACACACTATTAGCAGGAGCGGTGCCCGTCACCGTTTCTCTTAATGAGGAAAAAAATTACGGAATAGAGATGGAAGCATTAGAAAGGAAAATGACAAAGAGGACGAAGATGATTTGGATATGCAATCCATCTAATCCAACAGGATATGTGTTCTCTAAGGAGGATCTCGAAATAATAGCCGAGGTCGCACAAAAAAACAACTTAATAGTTTTTGTGGACGAAATATATGAGAAACTTGTTTATGATGGTGCAAGACATATGAGTATAGGTTCCTTCCCCGGAATGGAAGACAGAACCATCACAGTGA
>DAOUSM010000008.1 GCA_030627225.1 Candidatus Bathyarchaeota archaeon
GTTTCATACAGTCTTTAACATGTACGCCATACTATCTAGAAAAGCCAAAGGAAGGCTCACATCTTGCTTGGGCTGAGTCCTCAGCCGTTGTTTACACTAACTCTATCTTGGGTGCATGGACAAACCGTGAAGGGGGACCAAGCGCCCTCGCAGCAGCAATAATAGGAAAAACGCCTAATTATGGAATGCATAAAGCTGAAAACCGAAAACCAAACGTTTCAGTAAATGTGGAAACACAACTGCGAAATGAAGCAGAATTTGGTGCTTTAGGGATTTATCTAGGCAAAATTTTGGAAGATGAAATTCCGATAATTCAAGGTTTGAAAAATGTTTCCGAGGAAAATCTGAAACAGTTAGGCGCTGCACTTGCCACAACAGGTATGGTCAACATGTTTTACCATAACATTCAATTGAAAAGAGGAAAAATGGAAAAGATAAGTGTAGAAGCCAGAGACTTGAAAAGGACGTTTGAAAGCTTGTCCACGACAACAAAAATGAAGCCAGACCTGGTCTTTATCGGATGCCCCCACTGTTCGCTAAACGAGATTAGGCAAGTTGCAAGGCTGATGAATAGCAAAAAAGTTAAGGCTGGAACAGAGTTTTGGGTTTGCACTTCACGTTATATTAAGGAAAGAGCCAGAGACTATGTTGAGAAGATAGAGAAGGGTGGAGGTCACGTGCTTACAGACATGTGCACGATTGTGTCATGGACAGAAACTTTGGGAATAAAGACGATAATGACAAATTCTGCAAAAACAGCCTATTACGCACCAACATTAAACAAGGCAGAAACGGTCTTTGCACCATTAAAACAATGCTTGAAAACAGCCTTAAAAGGATAAGGTTTATTCGAGTGAAGATACATTTTGCATGATGCTCCGATAAAAGGGCTCCGGTAGAAGAGTTTAAGCAACTCTACCGAGTATAGCCCGGTTAAGTATTCCGGCCTTTCGAGCCGGAGACCCGGGTTCAAATCCCGGCCGGAGCACTACAAATTTCGGGCTTGTTTATGGCTTATTTTTATTAGAAAAGCCTGATTTGAGCAATTCTGAAAGCATGGTCAAAATCGGAGCACGAATTTACCGGTAAAAATATCCAAATGATAGCCCGGTTTAGGTTCAAATATCGGCTTGCTTAGGCGTAGACCCTAGACATTAGAAAGCTGGTGAATCACGCAGGGAGTCCAAGGGACCGCGCCGTTATATTGACTTTGTTTCAAGGCGGCCTAGACACTTCGACACTCTGCTCTCTCACATACGAAAAAGTTGTTAGAGACCTAGAATCTAATGAATATCCTCTCAAACTTGACTTTTCATAAAGTCAGAACCATCCTCTCTTCTAACACAAATCTCTAACATCAAAAGTGACACATCAACCATCCAGAGTTCAATCTCAGACCTTCAATCGAGGACCACTATACAAATACAAATTAAATAATCAAAGCTGAGAGGATGTTTTCAAATCTCTTCACATTTTCTTTATTTTTTCCCCAGTCTACTAATGTAGATGCCCATCTTGATCGGGAACTAACCTCTATTACAGATAAGTTTGGACTAAGAGAACTACAAGTTATATGAATGCGCTCGCCCCACGATTTCAATGACATTGAAACATCAGCTTTGATAATACCATCCCTTTTATTTACTTCTGTAATACTCCATGCTAAAGCGCTTAATGTTTTGAAGATAAGTTCAAACGTTCTGTCATAGTTGAGTTGTATTTCAATTCGCTTTGAAGCCTTTTTTCCCACAGCCCATGAGAAGCTTTTTCCCTTTGAATAAGCGTATATACCAGCGATTAGAAAAATCACGCCTATAATAGTGAGGACAAGAATGATAATTAAAATTAGAATAAGCAAGGTGATAAATACAATGGGACCAAAGAGCGCAAAACTCACTATTCATCCCTCGATGTTATTCATTTTGATAGAATACATAGAATATATATATTTCTCACGAGTTTTGGAATCTTAAAGTGTCTCCTATTTCCTTAATGAGTACATTACTGATTCCCGCCCTAACTAGGGTTTCATGGTAGCCCGGGAGAGATTCGAACTCTCGCCAGCATACCTCAAGCATATTTTTACTAATAAATTCATGTTCCAATCCCGGCCGGAGCAGCATTTTACTCAATCTTTATTCCCACAAGCCCGTACAAGGAATTAAAAGATAGCATTTTGTACCATATCTAACGTTTACGCAGATGACTCTTACGCACGCGAAAATGTCCAGAAAAGATACGACCAGTAGCTGCATCCATGATGATTGTGCGCCTTGCCAGTGTTTTCTTGCGTCTCACCTTCAAAGTCCACACAGGCAATAGTACAATTTCCGCAAAAACTGGTTTCACACCTAATGTCAATCGTAATGTTCGATAAACTTCGTCTATTCCCATCTCTATTCTAGGAAACTTCTCCACTTCACCGGGCAGTTTTGGGATAAACGCGATGTCTTCATCATCATCCAAGTCTTTCAGCTTTTCTACACTCTTTGTTATCAACTTGTGAAAGACAATCTCCTTTTTCTCAAGTGATATTATAGCGCCGGTTTGTGCACTCATGTAGTACGTATCAAACTCTTTCTTCTTGAAAAAGATGAGTTTCTTCGCTTCACGCGTTGCTGATACTTTCCATATTGGAATGTACGAGAACTCTGCATCATAGATCTCTTCTTTCTTCCCGAAGAATCCCCTTTCAAGCATAGATTTAGCTCTCCTAGAAGCCTCTACCTGGGTAATTCTCATAGGAATCATCAGAACCTCTCCAATAATGCTCCTAGAGGGCTTAAAGCCGAATTTTGATAACCAATATAGGTTTTCGGTGCTACCTTTAACACGCCCTTTTTCCACAACTCCTGTCTCGACAAGTTCATCTAGCACTTCTTCTACATCTTCAACACTGACTTTCAAGTTCTCTGCTATGAAATCCGCTGAGACAGCTTGTCTTGCAGAATTGAGAAATATCCGAATTCTTTCGTTGAGAGGTTTAGATGGAAGGGAGGGGGCAACCGGCTTTTCTGCGACCTCCTTTTGCTCTAGCAGGTACCTCCTGAAGAACGCCTTTGATTCGGGTGATAAACATTGTGAGAGGTCTTTCTCATCCAGTGTCAAATGATTGGTCACCAGCCACCGAACTTGGAAATCCACCACATCGTCATAAATGTCTGGAGACAACATGAGGAATTCACCGGTTCGGAGACTTGGAAGTCTTTTCAGAACCATATCAGCCCGCATAGGATCTATTGATTGTATTATTTTCTGTACCCTAGCGATGTCTTGATTCGTCATCATGCGACCCAAGCACCATGTGTTCACTTGCGCAAGAGCCTTGTAGTCTATATCAGTTACGTTTTGGGTTGCTGCTACAAGCCCGATTCCATATTTCCTTGCTTGCTTGAAAAGAAGGGCATAGGCCTCCTTTGGAGGAGGGTTTCTAGGATAAGGCGGAATATATGGAGCAATTTCGTCAACATAAAATAGCATTTGAACATCTTCTGAAGGGTTTTTTAACATCCAGCAATAAAGTTCCCTAAGAAGCGTAGCTAGGAAAAATTGTTTGTCGTTTGCGGAGCTGAGAGTGTTCATATAGATAATGTTAACCGGTACCTTTCCATCGCTTCGGTCCATAAACATGTCAATATCAATCTGAACCCCCATCTGAAACATAAGTGATGGTGTTCCCACCGTAAGGAAACGCAGTTTTCGAGCAATCTCTTGAGGCTCTTTTTTTGTGACAAGATCGTAAAGAGTCCCGGTGAGTTTTGCCGGGGGCCTTAGAACCATGTCAGCCATTTGGCCCATGCCTTTTATTGTCTGTCCCTCTCGCCATAAATGTTCTAGTATCGTAAACAAGTAGGCTTTGGCTCCTTTTCCAGCATCCGAATCCAAGTCGTATCCTAGAAAACTTGTAAGGGATGTAGCTGTCATGTCAAGAGCCAAGATGGATTCCTCACGTGGAGTGTCCTCTGACGGAAACTTCAACGGGTTAACACTGATAGGGATGCCTTTGCTGCTTGCAGGAGTAAATATGGCTACTCTCGCCTTCTCAAAAAACTCTTCTTGAACTGCCAAAGGTGTTCCATGTCTCTCAATTTCTTCAGGGTTCCCTTTCAAAGCAAGTGAGGCAATATCACCTTGAGGATCAACTACGATCACAGGGATATCGTTTCTCACAGCCTCCTCCATCACACATTTACACAGCACAGTCTTGCCCGATCCGCTGGCTCCCAGAGCCATAAAGTGACGGCGAAAAGCCTCTACAGGTAGTTCCACTGGAGATTCGTTCACTATTTCTCTGCCTAAGAAGAAAGACAAAATAATCCTCCTCTTGTATAATTTGCATATGCTTTTTATTTATTTAGTTATTTCGTGTACGCAAAATTGCGTCAAGGCGCGCTAAGTACCATACTCTCGTTTTCATTGCACAAAATTCATATGTAAGCTGTTCTTATCGAATATCTTCAAAGCTTGGAGTAATGAGAATGGCTGAATCGCTAATTTCAAGTTATAAGAAACTGATGGAAAAGGCAAAAAATCTCTTCATTCTACAATCAGCAGCTGCCATTGTCCACTGGGACATGGAAACAAAGATGCCTCCGAAGGCAATTAAACTGCGAAGCCTACAGCTTGCCATGCTCAGTCGAATCGGACATAAAATGAGCACCGACCCCGAGATTGGAGGTCTATTGGAAGATATTATGAAGCATCCTGAATATGAAAGATTGAATGCTGTCCAAAAGAGAAACATGTATCTAATAAAGAAACATTATGATGAACAAACTAAGCTTCCCGAAGAACTAGTTGTAGAAATTGCAAGACAAGAAGCCATAGCCGTTGATGCATGGAAAAAGGCGAAAGCTGCTAAAAACTTCTCCATGTTCAAGCCAGAACTTGAAAAAATTGTTGAATTGAAGAAGAAGGCTGCTGAAATCCTGATGGAAGTAAAAGAGACAGCGACACCATACGATGCATTAATAGACATTTTTGAACCAAAAATGACAGCCGAAACAATCAGCAAAGTTTTTGACGAATTAAAAGAAGATTTGGTTTCACTACTAAGGAAATGTGAAACTGCCCCAAAACAACCAAACATATCCATTCTCAAACGCAAAGTCCCTGTAGACATACAACGCAAGATTTCCAAAGCACTTGCCGAATTCGTTGGATACGACATAGAGTCAAAAGAGGCTGGAGGCAGAATTGACGAAACTGAACATCCCTTCACAACAGGTTATTACGACGACGTGCGAATAACAACACACTACTACGAAGATACATTTGCATCATCCCTGTTTTCAGTGTTGCATGAAGGAGGACACGCCATCTACGAGCAGAACCTAAACCCGGAATGGATTTTCCAACCAGTTGGAACAGGTTGCTCTTCAGGGTTCCATGAATCACAATCCCGCTTCGTGGAAAACATAATTGGGCGGTCCCGCGAATTCTGGATTTACTTCCTGCCGAAATTGAAGGAACTTACAGGCAATATCTTTTCAGATGTAGATTTAGACACGTTTGTCCACGCAATCAACCAGGTTAAGCCATCCAAGATTCGCGTTGAAGCGGACGAAGTTACCTACTGCCTCCACATCATAATAAGATTCAATCTTGAACGTGACATATTCGCTGATAAGATAACGGTGGCGGAACTTCCAGAAATTTGGAATCAAAGCTACAAAGACTATCTTGGAATAGAAATTGAAAACGACTCTGAAGGCGTAATGCAAGACACGCACTGGGCTAGCGGCTTATATGGTTATTTCCCAAGCTATGCATTAGGCAACATTTACAGCGGACAAATACTAGCTAAAATGGAGAAAGACCTACCAGATTGGAGAAACCAAATCGCAAAAGGAAACTTCCAAAACATAAAACAGTGGCTGGTCAAAAATGTTCACAGCTACGGAGACCTCTACGACCCCGCAGACCTCATCAAAAAAATCACAGGAGAAGAACTAAGCGTCAAACCATACCTAAACTATCTAAATGAAAAGTATTCGAAACTTTACGGTTTCTAATTAACCTCCTCCTCTTTTCTTACACTTTCATACACTTTTAGAATTATTTCCGCAAAAAAGCCGCCAATTATAAGATACACCCCGGTCCAACCCACCGCTGCATTATAGTAATTGCTGCCATACAAGAATAAGACCACACCTACTACTATTACACACAAACATGTGATGTCTTTCCACGACATACAAACACCCTCGCAAACTGAATTTAAGCCTTTTAACCTCTCAAAGTATATAGACTTACCGATTGCTCACAGCAACTTGCCACTACAAGTTCCACAAAACAAGCTACCAATAACAAATCGAAAAGCAAACTATTACGTACCCGGCACAAAAATGTCGGAGAAGCAACATAAAACACCACATAAATAATGTAAAACAATGAAGCACACAAAAGCACGAAAGAGATCTGGCAAGTAAAACTTTTATCCCGACAGCCTTGTTAATACTTGTCCATAAAGCCTTTCACAACCCGACAAGTTTATATACGACCTTGCTTCAAGAATCCTTTGAAGGTTATCTAAAATGTCGGAACATAATGTTAAAAAGCCGGAGACAAAGGAAGAATTCGTCAATTCATTGATGGAGGCTGCGAAGAAAGAGGTTGAAACTCGAAGCATTTTGCGGAGGAAAACGACAAAGCCTACAATTTCAGGTACAGCGAGGTTGTTAAAAATACATAGGGACACTCTTTATGCTTGGCTTAAGGAGTTTAATGTCGATTTTAAGGAGATAGCTGACGCTGTATCGACAGCTCAAGTGACGAAAATTGTCGGAGCACCTGGAAAATATGTCTACTTGATTGGTGAGGCACTTGTAGGAGAGGGCAACGAAGTTGCTCATATAGACCTTTTAATGGGTGACAAGGATGGACCTGTCGGAGAAGCTTTCGCTGCTGGTTTATCTAACCTTTCCAAGGGGCATACACCGCTTTTGGCTGTAATAAGGCCCAATCTGCCTCCTAAACCACATACGCTGCTTGTGCCAAAGGTCACCGTGAAGAATCTAGAGGATACAAACAAGATTTTTGGGCCAGCGCAAGCTGCGGTGGCGAAGGCTGTTGCAGACGCTGTGGAGGAAGGTGTTATTCCTAAAGATAAGGTGGATGATTGGGTTATAGTGTGCAGTGTTTTTGTGCATCCGCAAGCGAAGGACTACCGCAAGATATATCATTACAATTATGGAGCAACTAAACTTGCTTTGAGAAGAGCCCTAGCGAAGTATCCGTCCTTAGAAAAAGTTTTCTATGACAAGGACAGAGCTAGACATCCAATAATGGGATTCAGAGTGCCACGCTTGTGGAGACCGCCGTACCTACAAATTTCGCTTGACATACCAGACTTAGAACGAAATAAGAAGATTATAGCACAGATCCCAAGAAGTGACAGAATAATCTTAGAGATAGGTACACCGCTCATAAAAAGGTATGGAACAAAAGTGATAAATGAACTGAGGGAAATAGCCAGAGATGTGTTCTTCGTCGCAGATCTTAAAACTTTAGACGTGGGAAAGGTTGAGGTCGACTTGGCTTACGATGAAACAGCAGACGCTGTGGTTGCCGCTGGACTGGCACCTGTTGAAACGCTTAATGCTTTCATCCATGAAGCAAAAAGATTGGGAATATATGCTGCAGTAGACATGCTAAATATGGAAAATCCCATCAAAAAGCTTAGAATGCTTAAGGAATTTCCTGATATAATTATTTTGCATAGGGGAATAGACCAAGAAACTGGGAGAACTCTCGGTTTAGAACTTATCCAAGAACTGCGGCGCGCCTTCAAAGACAAGCGATTTCTAATAGCTGTAGCGGGTGGAATAGTGCCAGAAACAGCAAAAGAAGCCCTAGAAAGGGGCGCAGACATAATTATTGTTGGGAGATATGTGACGCAATCTAGGGATGTCGAACGGGCCGTAAGAGAGTTCCTTGAAATAACGCCTGAAATGCGACGAGACGTAGACCTGTTCAGGGTGCATGTAGAGTAGCTGTACCAAAATTTTCATAAATCCTTAATAGAGAGACACTCAACTTTCATTACACTGCTGGAGAGTTTACATTTGGCTAAGCTCAGAGTAATCATGTCAGATCCAGAAACGGGAACCTCAAAAACAGTTGAACTAGAGGAAACCCGCGTCATTCCGTTAATTGGAAGAAAAATAGGTGACGTGATAGACGGCTCAGTAGTGGGTCTACCAGGCCATAAAGTGCAAATAACGGGAGGCTCAGACAAGGATGGGGTTCCAATTAGGCCAAACGTTCACGGTGGTGTTCGCAGAAGAGTTGTGTTAAGCGGAGGAGTAGGCTTTAACCCCCGAGAGGAAGGAGAAAGAAAAAGGAAAATGGTCCGCGGAAACGCGATAACAGACGAAATAGTGCAAGTAAACATGAAAATCGTGGAAAAACCAAAACGAGTCAAAGAAGGCCGGAAAACGAAGGCAAAAAAGGAAAAGTCTGAAAAAGAAGCTGAAACAGAAGCTCAAATAACAGCAGCACCTGGTCAAGCTTAATATTTATTAACACGCACAATTTAATCATTCAACAAAATCGCAAATGTTTATGGGAAAACAATGAGTAGCGAAAAAACCAAAGCTTTACCAAAGCAACCTGAAGTAAACATTGGCACCATAGGCCATGTCGACCACGGCAAAACAACATTAGTGCAGGCGTTAACAAGTGTTTGGGCGGCGAGACACAGCGAGGAGTTGAAAAGGGGAATAACGATAAAGTTGGGCTATGCTGACATGCCCATCTATAAGTGTCCAAAATGTGAGACGCCAGAAAATTATTCCACAAAACCAGTTTGTCCCCGCTGCGGTTCAAAGACAACCTTTATTCGAGCAGTTAGCTTCGTGGATGCGCCAGGTCATGAAGCATTAATGGCGACAATGCTTTCTGGGGCGGCAATCATGGATGGAGCAATACTTGTTATAGCAGCGGATGAACCGTGCCCCCAACCGCAGACAAGAGAACACTTGGCAGCTGCCGAAATTGTTGGTATAAAAAATGTCGTTATTGCACAGAATAAAATCGATATTGTTGACGAGAAAAGAGCTCGCGAAAGTTATGAGGAGATTAAAAACTTTGTTAAGGGAACTATTGCAGAAAACGCTCCCGTAATCCCTGTTTCGGCACAACGTGCAGTGAACATGGATGTTCTCATCCAAGCGATGGAAAAGTTTATACCAACACCGAAAAGGGATGAGACAAAACCCCCGCTGATGTATGTGATTCGTTCATTCGATGTCAATAAGCCTGGCACTCCCATCGAGAAGTTGGAGGGAGGGGTTATCGGAGGCACAATACTGCAGGGCAAATTTGTGGTTGGAGAGGATATAGAGATTCGTCCGGGAATAAGCGTAGAAAAAGAGGAAAAAAGCATGTATAACGCCCTATTCAGCGAAATAGTTAGCTTGCACGCAGGTGGAAGAAGCGTAAAGGAGGCACACTGCGGCGGACTAGTGGGAGTAGGAACCTTATTAGATCCCTCATTTTCAAAAGCTGATGGATTAACAGGGAATATGGCAGGAAAAACAGGCATGCTTCCCTCAACACTGTCAGAATTAACCTTAGAAACACACATTCTCGAACGAGCTGTCGGAACAAAAGAGCTTGTAAAAGTTGAAAAAGTAAGTATGGGTGAAACGCTGCTGTTACATGTAGGTGCTGCGATAAGTGCTGGGAAAGTCACGTCAACAAAGAAGGATGTAACCACACTTCGGCTCACCAGACCTGTGTGTGCACAAACAGGTTCAAGGGTTGCAATAAGCAGAAAAATAGCTGGAAGATGGAGACTCATAGGATACGGAATGATAAAGTAAATGTCGGCAGAAAACAAACCCGCAAAGAGAAGTGTAAAAATAATTTTGGATTCAAACGCGTTTTTTGTCCCGCTTCAGTTTAGGATTGATATTTTCGAGGAGTTAAAAGCGCTTCTAAACATGAATTTTGAACTAATTTTGCTTTCGCCGATCCGACGAGAACTTGAAAAAATTGCAGAGAAAGGTTCACCTAAAATGCGGAAAAAAGCTTCTTTTGCTTTAAAACTAGCTGAAAAGTGTAAGTTTTTTGAGGTAAATGAAAAATTTGCGGGTTCTCCGGACGATGCTATTGTCCAGATGGCTCAGAAATGGAATTGCCCTGTGTTCACGAATGATAGAGAGCTTAGAAAGAGGCTAAGAAATATAAATGTGCCAATTATTTATGTGAGGCAAAAGTCACGCTTAGAAATTGACGGGAGGCTATAACTCTTGTTTAAACTTGTAACACTTGAAGATACGGTTCGCATTCCACCTGAAACCTTTGGTAATCCATTGGATGATGTGGGATACCGGCAGGTTAAGGCAAAATATGAAGGAATGGTTGATGAAGAATTAGGTTACGTTATAGCCGTGACTAATGTGAAAGTAAGTCCTGTCGGAAAAATAATCCCAGGTGATGGGGCTGCTTATCATAAAGTAAGCTTTTCTCTGCTAACATTTTATCCTAAAATCCAAGAAATAGTGGAAGGGGAAGTTGCTGAAATTGCTGATTTCGGAGCCTTCGTACGCATAGGACCCATCGATGCTCTACTTCACGTTTCACAACTCATGGATGACTTTATTTCTTACGACGAAAAACAAGGGGTTCTAAGAGGTAAGGAAACAAAGAGGAAACTGACAAGTGGGGACCAAGTCCGTGTCCGAATAACAGCGGTTTCACTCGGCAGAGCTGGAAGCTCCGGAAAAATAGGTGTAACAGCTAGGCAGCCTTTTCTCGGCAAGCTGGAATGGATTGAGAAAGAAGTGCGAAAAATAAAAGAAGCATCCGAGAAAAAACCGGAAGAAAAAGAGAAAAAAGCCGAAAAGTGAAAGGTGTCCTTAAATGAGTGAGAAAGCTTGCTCAACATGCCGCCTTATAACCACTGGAAACATCTGCCCAAAATGCAAAACACCAACATTAAGCGACGACTTCAGCGGATTAGTCATAATATTCGACCCTGAAGGCTCAGCCATCGCGAAAGCCATAAACATTAAAGAAAAAGGACGTTACGCTTTAAAGGTTAGATGAAATGGTTACTATGTACAAGCTTACAAAAGAACTGCGTAGAAGACTAAAGGAGCCTATTGGCACTTTGATTCGAGGCTCATTCAACGAAACAACGAAGAAATTTAAAGAAATTGTGGAAAGGGAAAAACCGCCAAGGATAATTTCTGTCGGAGATACCGTTTCAAAAAATCTTGTGAGAAACCATGTTTTTCCTCAGCTGTCAATTGTGGATAACAAAGTTATGAGAAGAAGCATACAGCCAATCCCGCTCGCAGCTGACGAAACTATCTTCGTTAAAAATCCCCCAGGAACAATAACAGAGGAAGCCCTCACAGCAATCAGAGAATCCCTGAAAAGCAATCGCCGTGTTAAAATAGTTGTAGAGGGAGAGGAAGACTTGCTGACGCTTATCGCTGTTTTGTACGCGCCTGAAGACTCCTTTGTCGTGTATGGCCAGCCATATAAAGGTGTGGTTGTGGTCAAAGTCACAAAGGAGAAGAAGGCAGAAGTGGCGAAAATCCTAAAAGCTATGGAAAATATCTCGAAAAGCTAAATAGAGAGAATATGTATCAAGTCAACACCGCAGTGAGGAAGAGTCATGGAAGTCAAAGTGATATCAGAGAGGAAAAATCCCCTACTGAAACGAAGAGAAGTCGACTTCCGGGTGGAACACAACCAAACAGGAAGCACGCCGCCACGGCTAGAAGTTAGAAAGGCAGTTGCTAATGTATTAGAAACGGATGCAAATTTGGTTTTTGTTAAAAAATTGGAAACTAAAACGGGGACGCATACTGCTGTCGGATTAGCAAACGTTTATGATTCTGCTGAACAAGCAAAACTTATTGAACCTGAATACATTATTAAAAGAAACGCCCCGCCTGAAAAACCAGAGAAAAAGAGGGGATAGAACATGTCTGAAAACTTAGAGGAAGAAGCACCTGAAGAAAAGAAGAAGACAGGAAAAACCGAGAAAAAGAGGAAGAAAGAGAAAGGAGTTTTCGCTTTATACAAAATAGAAAATGATAAAGTCATAAGGCTGCGTCCAACATGTGAACGCTGCGGACCAGGATATTTTATGGCTGACCATGGAGACAGATACACTTGTGGGCACTGCGGTTTCACGCGCTACAAACCCGTTGAAAGTAAGGAATAAACACCTTTAAATCACGCGGTGCCA
>DAOUSM010000152.1 GCA_030627225.1 Candidatus Bathyarchaeota archaeon
GAAGATGATAGCTAGGGTTTCTGGAGACTTGTTTGGTTGGAAGCCTGAGAGGTGAGATTTATGAGTGAAAACTTCATCAAGTTTGTTGAATCGAAGCCAAACTTGAAGTACATGTTCACTGGCGGTAAGGGCGGAGTTGGCAAAACCATCTCTGCGGCCGGCATTGCATACCATTTCGCTGAGAAAGGTGAAAAGACCCTCATAGTGTCGTTAAATCCCGTTCACTCCTTATCAAGCGTTTTCGGTCAAGACCTATGGGGAGGCCAAATAAAACCAGTTAAGGGCATGGATAATCTATGGGCGTGTGAAGTGGACATTTCTGAAACCGTGAACAGGTATAGGGAGCAGATCGCGAGAAGGCTTAGGGAATTTATGAAGTGGGCTGACATCCCCATCAATCCAGACCCGTTTATCGAGGTTGCCACAACAAATCCAGCTTTTGAAGAATCGGCAATGTTCGATGACATGGTTGACATCATGATTAAGCAGGGCGAAGAGTATGACAGAATAATTTTCGATTGCGCCGCAGTGGCCAACGCTGTCAGGCTCCTGGGATTAAGCAAGATCTATGGTTTATGGCTCACCAGAATGATGAAAAGCAGGGAGGAGGCCCTATCGCTTAGGGTGAAGCTTTCATTCAGAAAAGAGAAGATTATGGAGGAGATTAAGAAAGATCCTATGATGGCTGATCTGCTAAGCATGAATGAAAGGATGAAAAAAGCCGGAGTACTACTTAATGATAGTGACAAGACTGCATTCTTCTTCGTTACTCTTCCACTAGCTCTGCCAATAGCTGTTGTTAAGAGATTTATCAGCATGGTTAGAGCTTTTGATATTCCAGTAGGCGGAGTTTTCGTAAACATGGTTATACCAGAGAGCATCGTTAAGGGTCGTAAGGTAACCGAGTATTTGGCAAACAAGTTTAAGGAACAGCAAGGTTATATGCAGATTATATCAAAGGATTTAGGGGAACTTGTCAGAGCGTACATACCGATGTTTCCAACAGAAGTAACTGGGCTAGAAATGATAAAGAAAGTTTCGGATGCCTTAATTTCAGGAGAACTCCCAACATAAAAAAAGAGGGAGATTTTTAGTTCTATTCAGACTTTTTCTTCGCTTTCCAAGCTCTAGACAAAGCCTTGAAACCTTCATACGACACTATTATTCCAAGTATGAACAAAATCAGCGTTACTATTCCAAATACTGCGTTGAATGCTAGCTGAACTTCAGCGGCAGGTCGACGAGCGCCCCAAATGTATTTTGTGGGGTCTCCGGTAGCAATTGCTGTATTAATTGCGTTGAAAAATATACCTGTCTCCCAAATTAATGCAAGTAAGCATGTTATAATCATGAATATTGCTGGACCAAGATTATATTTCGTCGGCTTCTTTACATTTGCCAAGTAAATCGTCACGAGCAGCAAAGCTAAACCAGCCATTAACTGGTTTGAACCCCCGAACATCGTCCACAGATTTGACCATGCTCCTGTCCAAGCAAATGCAGCGCCTATGGCAAGTCCCAAGGCTGATCCAACATACTTGTTTCCAATGACAAACCTGAGTGCTGGTCTCGCAGCCGTTACTTCAGTTAGTGCAAGTCTCCAGAATCGAATAACCAATTGCAACACTGTAATGGCATAGAGCACTATGAACGCGGAGAAAAACGTTTTCAAAAGTGGATTATCCCATGTAGTCATAAACAGCGGCGCCACTGCTTTGCTGGCACCGTATGGGAAAGCTGTGTGCGCTCCCCATTTTCCGGGACCCAAAGCCGTTTCGACTTCCGACGTCGTTATCACCATGTAAGCTCCCAGCGAAGTAAGGGCTAATAACCCCTCCGTTAACATTGATCCCGCGCCTATTGGCAATGCATCGGTTTCCAAGTCAAGTTGCCTGGCACTACCTGACGTACTGACCAAACTATGCCATCCTGATATCGCACCGCATGCTATACTGACGCATAACATGGGCCAGATAGGTCCTACGGCAAAACTTGGATAGTACCAGTTTTCGGTTAACGGCGGTGATTCAGCGGGTATGACGACCCCGGTTATTGGGGATGCAAGTTCGCCTATGAGGAGTAGTATGATGCCTACAATGCAAGGATAGAACGCCATGTAGTTTGTTGGCTGAGCGAACCAGATTATCGGTAGGATAGCAGAGATAAAGCATATTATGCACGTTATGAATAAGCCCCAGTCGTAGCTAACTGTAAACGGAACCACCACTGCAGATAAGTACAACCCTATTATCATTATTATAATTCCAATGATCGTTGTTGCCCCTATGTGAACTTTCAACTTGTAAAGCAGAAGACCGCTTATGATTCCAGCTATTACGACAAAGATCGTGAAAAGTAAAGAACCGCTATGTCCATTAAAATGTATGCTACATACGTGCCCGAAGGCCGCAGCTATTGTGATTAGATAAAACAGTAGGAAGCCCATCAAACATGATCTAGCCCTTGGACTGATTAGCTCATAAGTTAACGGTCCTAATGTTTTGCCTTCGCTTCTTACAGAGGCGAAGAGTGCTCCATAGTCGTGTATCCAGCCGATGAAGAAGTTGCCAAGAAGAATCCATATCAGCGCCGGAAGCCAGCCGAAATTTAACGCAACCCATGGACCTACAATAGGCGCAGCTCCAGCTATGCCCTTGAACTGGAAACCGTATAGGACGTATTTGCTTGATGGAAAGAATTCAACTCCGTCCATGTACATATGAGCTGGTGTTGTGGCTTTTGGGTCTGGTTTCCATACGTTTCTGTCGTAACGTTTAGCATAGACGAAGTAGGCAATGAGATAGACGATTACTCCGAGCAATACGAAGTAAGCTGGGTATATTTCCATTCTCCTTACCTCTTCTTAAACGATTTTGTTGTATTATAATTCTAAACTTAAAATTTGCGGTAGCCGCAACATTAGCAATCAGCACTTTTCATAAACTAATACGCTTTAGGTCTAAAGTAATACAAGCAGAAATTAAAAGGCAATAGGCTACTTTTAATATAGCTTAAAATAGCTATGAAATGGAGATGCAAAATGCTTGAAATGCTTGAAATCTACATCATTACAATTCTAGCTGTACTTTTTACGGTTATGTATACTGTTGGAAGTAGGTGGAACTACAAAATCCAAAAGAAAA
>DAOUSM010000179.1 GCA_030627225.1 Candidatus Bathyarchaeota archaeon
CCTTCTGCACAGCTTCCACTGGAATTTGAAAGGCTTTGGAGACTGCTTGCTCCATCAATCCCTCATAGAAACCCGTCCGCATTTCGCCTATGAAAATTTTAACCAGATATTTGGCTTCGATGGGTGAGGCTAAGCTTAACAGAGCCTCTATTAGTCGTTCCTTCTTCTCCCTTGAGCCAGGTCCAGCGGTTTCAGCTATGGCTTCTAAGCTGCGTCTAACCTCCATTATTGTCAACTTTCTCTCGAAAAGTGTCGACTGCTTGCCGATTTTGCCGCTTTCAAACATTATCTTTGTGGCTGAGCCTACATCGCCAGTTTTGCCAAAGGCTTCCATGAAAACCTCCCAGTCAACCTTTGTTATCCGCTTTATGATTTCGCTTAGGGTCGCCCAGCTCACGTCAAGAGTTTGCTGGCTCCATTTTGGGAAAGGTCTTCCGAGAATCATGGATACAGCGGGTTCAACCTCTTCTGCTTCCAAATTCTTTAGGAAATCTGCAACAATGCTGATCATGAGAAGCCGCTTATTTGTGGTCTCCAGTTTTTCGCAAAGTTCTGCCAATGCTTTGAAGGATGTCGGCATAACGTTAACCTTTAAACTCACTCTGGTTTTTCATTTGTTAATTTGAGAAATAAATGTTGTTTAAATGCGGTTAGAAAAGGAAAGGTGGTTTTTCTTAGAATGATTCTTCCAGCTTTTCTTTCACTTCTTTAATTTTCTTCTCCATCTCTTTAACTTTTTCCTTGTTTTCTAAGGCTTTATAGCAGTCTCTCGCATATCCTAGTGCACTTACTCCAAATCTGTCGAAGCCCTTTTTGAAAGACAAGTCCGCGGATTTCAGGAAATATTCAACAGCGGTTTCATAATCCTTGAGCATGTATACACATTCTCCAGCTTTATAAAGCATAGATGTAGAATCGAAGAAGTTGTTCACTTTTCGGTACAGTTCAGAGGCTTGCAGAAAATTTTCCTTAGCTTCTTCGTATTTGCCTAATTCGTAAAGTGTGTTTCCATCCTTATGAAGCTTAACTGGGTCTTCCTTCTTTTTTTCTTCACTCATGGTGGTCAACTCGCAATGTGCTATTATTCAACACCGAACTTGCATTTAGATTTTCCCATTTCATTAATAGAACGTTTGCTTCGTGAATTCAAAAAATTATGCGCGAGCAGTTTGATGTTTTTCCACTGATCAAACAAGATTTCCATGTTGCTTTTTGCATCCGAGTATAGCGAGTAAAAAATGTAACATAAATATGCACATCTTGTACATTTTTCGTATTCCCTTCGGTGCTCTTGGAGTTTCACGCTGTTCCACGCTTCGGGAAGTTCAAAAATTGATGCAACAGGCTCTTGAAGGTGACAACCAGCCACTTTACCCAAGGGGTCTATCATGAAAAAGCTTTGCAGGGCTTGACATTTCCATGCTCTTTTCTCATACAAGAAGAGTTTTTTCAGCACCTCAAGGGTTTTCTCCGTTATAAATACTCCTTCATGTTTCCTCTTCAATTCAAGAAGTGAATCGCAGACCTTCACGAATTTTTCTCCGTCAACTATTTCAAATTCGTTCACTTTTTTACCTATCTTAAAAAGCTGTTTCTTTCTCGGCTGGTCGTACCAGTAAAGGCAATACCAGACCGGGACGTCTAACTTGATGAAGTATTTTGTAAAATCGATTATTTCATCAATGTTAAACTGCGATATTGTTGGTGATACCCCTACATGTATTCCCTCGTTATGCAATTGTTTTATGGCTTCCATGGCCCTTCTCCAAGCTCCCGGAACACCTTTCACGTGATCATTTTTCCTTTCATCTAGGCTGTCCAGAGAAATAGCCACAAAATCTGCCTTTCGCAAGGCATCAATTTTTTCCAGCGCCATACTGCCATTGTCATAAATTGTCGTTATGAAGTACCTTGAAGAGTACTCTATTATCTCACCGATGTCATCTCTTAAGAGGGGATTTCCTCCAGAAAAGACTATTTCTAAAGTGCCTAGCTCTTTCAGTATATCGAGTCCTTTCTTCACATCCTCCGTACCTAGTTCTTTCCTTTGAGTCTTGACCTGCCAAACATTGCATCCTTTACATCGATAGTTGCATCGTTGTGTTAGAAACCATTGTACATGGTATGGTCTGTTGGATGCTAAGGCGTTTCCGAATATGTGTAACGTTTTTTGTAGAGATGTGGGCACTGTTAGTCGCCTTCTAATAGATTTACATGTAGATTTTTAGAGCTTTCTGTTAACGGATTGGTTTCCAGATTTTTGAAAGCGGTCTTCCTCGAATTAAAAAAGCCAAATAGTTAATAAACCATGTGCCGACGACCCTGTGCAGTCCAAGTTTTCGAAACCTTCTTAACGACTCGTAAACTGTTAGACCGTTGACATAGACGAACTTTCCAATTCTTGAGAGCCTATACGCTAAGTCATGGTCTTCAATACAAGGTAAATTTTCGTTGAACCCATTCACTGCCAAGAACGCTTTTTTTCTTACAGCTAGGAATTCGCCTCTTGAGTGAGCCCTAAAACCGCAAACAAATCGAAGCAATCCGTTATAGAAGTGGAAGAAGGCTCTTTCTAATAGGCTGGACTGAATTGGCATGATGTCACATGTCGCTCCTGCAACCCTAAAATCTGTGAATATCTCCAAGGTTTTTTCTAAAAAACTTGGTGAAGGATTTACATCCGCGTCTAGAAAGACAAGTATTTCTCCGCTTGCACGTTTTGCACCAAAGTTTTTC
>DAOUSM010000157.1 GCA_030627225.1 Candidatus Bathyarchaeota archaeon
CCAGCACGTTCGTGGCTATCGTAAGCTTGTTTGGAGTTATCCATGAATCAGCTATACGTTGAATAATTACGCTTTCTATTGGACGATTAAAATGGTGAGCGACAAAATCAGATGCACCACGACTTTTTTGAGAGCGCTCGACGAGCAAGCTTTTGGCACGTTTAAAATCTTCTTCCGTATCTACATCCACCCACCAGCTTCCACTAACATCAAGTACGTAGGCATCTTCATTTTGAGCCGCAAGCCTTATGCAATCAGCAAGTTCAGACGCTCCCTGTTTCACAGCTTTCTCTGCATACGTGAATATTCTAGGTGAACAGAGGAAAAAGCCTGTGTCCACACAATTCGAGTGATTTATAGACTTGCCGATCTCAAGGATAACTCCATTACTTTCCAACACTTTTGTGTCGTCAGGTGAATATTCAACCCTGTCGACAGCTGATATTAGAATGCCCTTGAGAGGGATATTGATGAGGTTTTTCACAATCTGTGGGTCGAAAAGGTGATCACCCATACAGAGAACGAAATTCCGTTTGAAGAATCCCCTCGCGGCTAAAAAAGAGTGTAGATTTCCCTTTTCCCAATTCCTTGCTACTACATAGTGAATATTCAATTCGGCATAATTATCGCCTATGCGTTCACGTACAACATCTCCCTCGTACCCGATGACTATGTAAACATCTTTTATTCCTGCTCCTTTAAGCCCACGGAGAACTCTGCCTAAAAGCGGTATGCCCGCAACCTGAAGAAAAGGTTTGAGCCTAGCATATTTTCTCAGCCTACTCCCCTCTCCAGCAGCCAAAACTAAGGCGGGAATTGAGTTATCACATTTTTCATTCATCGATCATATCCTTCCAATAAAGCTAAACCCATTCACGGCTTAATCATTATGATGATTTTTCAATAGCAGACAACGCATGTTTTCTCATTCGGCTTAAAACTATATCTAAAGAACAATATTTATAGATTATTAGTGATTTGTTGCTTTCAACGAGTTTACGGACTAAAGCAGAAATTAAGTAAGTATTCTTGGCTGTTTTGTCCATTTGATTATAGGCTTCATTTTCATGATGCTTCTAATCATAATTTCTACAACTTCCGCCAGCATTCCAAAATTAATCGAAAGAATTGCTGGCAAAAATTATATACTAATTACCTCAATATGCTAAAAAGGTGTTGATGATGTACGAGTTTGTAAGTCTACAGATAGCTTTCTTGGAAGATCTATGGAATGCCTTTGTAACTATGATTCCAGGAATAATCGGTGCCATAATTGCGCTGATCATAGGCTGGATAGCAGGGCGAGCACTGGGCAGAGGCGTATCCAAGGTCCTAGATAAAGCCGGGGTTGATGACGCACTACGCAAAACAATCATCGGCAGAGCGATAGAAAAATCCGGAATAACATGTGTGCGTTTCTTTGACCTTATTGTCAGATGGTTTATCTATTTAATAGCCATTCTAGCGGCTGCAAGCATACTGAATATAGCTGTTTTAAGCGACTTTTTAAACACGGTCGTCTCTTACATACCGAGTTTTATTGCGGGCGTATTCATCCTGCTCTTTGGCTTCATAGTTGTCGACTATTTCGCCGACTTCTTTAGAACCTTTGGCAGAGAGGCAAAAATAGAATTCATGGGCATAATATCCTCTGGCTTAAGACTGCTCCTATACTTCGTGGTCATAGTGATAGCCCTAAGCGTAATGCGCATAGACGTCACCATCCTATACATCTTCGCCACAGCCCTAGCATGGGGCATAGCGGTTGGAGCCGGAGTTGGAATAGCCATAGCAGTTGGATGGGGCTTCAAAGACGTGGTGAGGAAGAAAGCTGACGAATGGATTAAAACAGTCACCGAAGCAGCGAAAAAGGCAGAAGCAGCAACTGCAGAAGAGTAGAAAGAACAAACCCCACATCCTTTTTTCTTCAGAAGCACCTATTCATGTCTTAACATCTGCTTTTTACCTTTAACTTCTACTCCACCATGTTTTGAGTATAGCTCTTTTCTCAAAGCTTCAAGCATCTCGATTTTTCTCCCGCAGAACTCAGCTGCAGTAACAACTTTCACTTCACGTTCTTCCGCGGCTTTGTACACCGGTTTTATCCTTGACTTATAATTTAAGTCACGCAAGAAATGATGGTCTAAAACAAGCGTGTGAAGGCTGGTTTCCCTAATCGCCCGCACCAGATTGTTGTTTGAAAATTCAAGACTTTTGTATGAATAGCGATAGCCAAGCATATAAGTCATAGGGCCGTCCACAAAAAGCACGTCAGGCTTCTCCTTCAAGATAAAATCAATCTGATCTTCAAGAGAAGGCCCCTCAACGTCAGACGTATGGAGAAATTTTTCATTCGTGCTTTCTATGCTGACTTCCGTCACATATCCAAGCCGTGGATTTGTTCCATGGCACACAGGCGTTGAAAAACTTATGAGCGTCTTGCCAAGTTGAAATTTCTTTCCGTCAGCGTATTCAAGCCTTTTCGGCAGCCCTTTTATTGCCTCGAGAAAGAAGGCAGCTCTTTCTTTTTGGCTTCTGTTTATGTTTTCTGTCGGATGTTTTATGAAGACCATTTTGTCTTTGTACAGTTCTGGGTAGTCTGGGTCATGATGATCATAATGGTAATGTGTCACCATGAGAACATCGGAATTTTCCGCATAATGCTTTATTGTCTCCCAAGTCTCATCAAGCCTCTCCCATTCTAAGGGATGCGGCTCCAAGCCATAACGGATGGGCGCCAAAGAAACACCAGGATCTATTAGAACTTTTAAGTCGTCCGTCTCCACAAATGTTGCCATAGAACGGACGCCGAAACTGTCAAAGGCTAAGGGAACAATCTTCCGAATAATTGCTTCATCCCTCCCTGAAAAAAGCCTCCAGCTTTCTTGTTTCCGACCTCTTCAATATTTCGGCACACTTCTTAGGGTCCAAACTTCTAAAATCCAGTCCAAGGGTTGCTAAAAGTCTCTGAACATCCTTCGCAATATTCGGAGCTACAAGGATTCCCCGCACTTCACGGTTTACCTTACTTTTAATCGCATCCACGTATTTGGCGAGTTGAAGCACAG
>DAOUSM010000119.1 GCA_030627225.1 Candidatus Bathyarchaeota archaeon
CCGATGTTATTAAATCTGAGGGAGCGGCGGAAGTCGCAGTTTATGTGAAAAGCAACGAGCAACCAATAGCCGATGCCATTGTTGAGATAACGTCTGATAGTGGAAGTCTTTCTGCTACAACTGGAACTACCTATTCGAACGGTGCTGTCTCATTTGTTTTTACAGCACCACAAACGACAATCCTCCTTAATGTTAACATAACGGCAACAGCGACGAAAAGTGGATACATGGATGGTGAGGGACGGACAACAGTAACGGTTAATCCTAGAACATTTAACGTTCAAATGGAAGTAAGTGCGCTTACGGTTGAGTCAGGAGAGACAGCGACTGTTACAGTTCACGTACGTGAAGAGGATGCAACTCCTGTTGCTGGCGCTTTGGTTACGATGTCATCTAATGATGGAGACTTTTCAGTTATGACTAAAACTACTGATTCCAAAGGCTCTTGTACATTTGTCTTTAATGCTCCCCAGACAACGGTGCAATTACCCGTCGTTATAACAGCCAACGTAACTAAAAGCGGATATATAAGCGGAGAAAACCAGACAACAATAACTGTGACTCCGGAAACTACAGAAACACAGGGTGGATGGCCGATAACAACAATACTTCTCATTGTTATTCCAATAGCTATCTTGGTTATTGTCGTTGTCTTGGTTAAGTTGAAAATTATTACGGTGTCTACTGAGGAAGAGTAATGAGTAATGTATCGGGAGACGTAATATTTAATAGACTGGAATATATCTATAAAATGAATAGGAGAAAATGCAAATGACTAAGCTTGCCAAGCTGAAAAAATTGAGGATCAAAACTAATTTTCGAAAACAAAAACAAGCAGCTATTCCGCCGCCTCCGCCAAAACAAATACCTAGAGGACTAAAAATCATTGAGAAATATCCACTCTACGAACCTTTTGCACATGTTGCTATAGGGCAAAACCCAAAAACCGGCGAATACAAATACATACTAGATGAGCTACAACTTGACCCGCTTGAAAGAAATATTTACAATCGTGTTTTGGCAATATTGCTTGCAGAAATAGAGTCTCCAAAAGAGGAAGTTTTAGATCCTAGAAAGTTTTTCGCCGAAGAAGCAAAGAAAGTTGTTGACAAATACCGTATAAGTTTGGGTTGGTTGCCAGACGTTTCATGGTATAAGATTCTTTACCATGCTGAAAGAGACTTGGTGGGTTACGGTCGGATTGACCCGTTAATGCGAGACCCAAACATCGAAGACATTTCATGCGATGGTGTTAATAAGCCAGTCTACATTTGGCATAGAAAATACGAAAGCATCGAAACAAACCTCGAATTTGAAACCGATGAAGAGCTTGATAACATGGTTGTTAAGCTCGTGCATATGGCTGGCAAACACGTAAGCTCAGCATTCCCTATAGTAGACGCTTCGCTGCCAGGTAAGCACAGACTGGCAGTTTGTTATAGGCGTGAACTCACACCCTTCGGAACAGCTTTCAGTATTAGGAAATTTAGAGAAGACCCCTACTCAATAATAGACCTAATAAACTTGGGCACTTTTTCCGAGGAGATGGCAGCCTATTTCTGGCTATGCCTTGAAAACAGAGCTTCAATAATGGTTTTAGGTGGAACAGCTGCTGGAAAAACAACAGCCCTGAACGCTCTAGCATGTCTAATCAAGCCTGGAAGCAAAATAATAACCATAGAAGACACAGCGGAGCTAAACTTGCCACATGAAAACTGGATTTCACTTATCGCTAGACAAAGCTACGGATTGGGCGGAAGCGGCGTCGGTGAAGTGACACTCTTCGACCTCGTGAAAACCTCAATGAGACATCGCCCAGACGTGTTAATCGTGGGCGAGGTAAGAGGTCAAGAAGCTTACGTGCTTTTCCAATCTTTGGCCACAGGCCACGGAGGCATGTGCACAATGCATGCTGAAGACTTGAATACAGCGGTTAAACGTTTGACGCAGAAACCCATGGATATTGCGCCTGCTTACATTCCGTTGATGAAGATTGTTTTGTCAATCCAGAGGGTTCACCTTACGAAAGGCCGTGAAAAAAAGGCTGGTAGACGGGTACTCAACATTAATGAAGTCGCGGATTATGAGGATTACAAATGCGTTTTTAAATGGGACCCAGTAAAAGACGAGTATTCACCAGAATTTAATACAAGTACGATGTTGCCGACAATTTCTGAACGTGTAGGCGTCAGCAAAAAGGAACTGCTTGCCGAAATAGAAAGACGCAAAGATGTCTTGCACTGGATGCGCGAGCGTAACATAAGAAGCTACAAGGATGTAGCCGCAATAATCGCAGAGTACTACGCTAGACCAGAGCGAATCTATGAAAAAGTTCTTGCGGGGGAGGAGGTAAAGGCAATTGCCGTTTCTTGAAACTCTTGAGGCTTGGTCCTTCCGCCTCTTCGGGAGAGTAGCACCATATTTTTTAAAGCATGTTTTCGAGTTTAGGGATTATCTGGAACGGGCGAAGATCAAGATTTTCCCGGAAACATACGTTTCATTAATGTTTTTCATTGCGGTGTTAACGCTTCCAGTATCGATAACATCTATGGTGTTTCTGTATCTTTACGGTTTTATGCCATTAATCTTCTTGGTGCCGCTTCCGTTTTATGTAATGATAGGTTTTCTGTTAATACCTGTATCCAGAGCCAGCGAAAGGGCGAGTAATTTGGAAAGGGAGATGCCGTTTGCAGCGACTTACATTAGTGTTATGGCGTCTGGAGGCATAGCGCCTTACACAAGTTTTAAAAGATTGGCAGAAGTCGAGTTGATGCCCGCGATGAGTAGCGATGCGAGGGAACTCATGAAGGATGTGGAGATTTTCGGGGTAGACCCGCTGACAGCCATAGGAAACGCGGCGAAGAAGAATCCTCTCGATGTTTTTAGAGATTTTCTCTCTGGCTATGCTTCAACAGTCATTATAGGCGGCGACATTGGGCATTTTCTTGAAAGGAAAGCTGAGGACATTTTCAAGGCTAGGGCTATGCGTGTTAAGGCTGCAGCTGAACGGCTTGGAATGCTTTTAGAAACTTTCATTATAGTGATGGTTTTGATGTCTCTTTGTTTCTACATTCTGTTTAGCGTAGAATCCATTTACAGCGTTGGCATATCGGCGTATTCGAGCGTAATCCTCTACACGTATTTATTCACACCCATACTTTCAGCAATGTTCATCTATTTAGCGCATAGCATGCAACCGAAAACGCCGACAACGGAAATGCTTCCATACAAGGTTTATGGAATTTGCATCGGAATAGCCATGATATTGTTATTATTGCTTACGGACTTCATGGGATTCATGGAAGTCCCATTCTTCACCTCGCTTCAAACAATTATCGACTTACCGGTAGCAATTGCCATAAGCTTGTTTGTTGCAACAGCACCAGCCGCTGTGGTGCACAGTAAACTTTCAAAGAAAAAAGACAGTACTGAGCAAGGCGTCAACAGTTTTCTGAGGGACTTGACAGAAGTTAGGAAAACTGGGTTATCTCCTGAGAAATGCATTGAAAGCCTGGCCCGCCGTGATTATGGCGAATTTAGCAAGGAGTTGCGTAAAATAAGTTCTGAGATTTCGTGGGGAATTCCTGTTAGAAAAGTTATAATGGACTTTGTTAAGCGGACTCGAAGCTGGATGACGCAAATCGTCATGTTCCTATTGGTTGAGACGATAGATGTGGGCGGTGGAACAATCGCTATGATTGAGTCGCTGGCGAGATTCAACAACTTAACTCAAGAAGTTGAGAAGGAAAAGAAGATGACTGTACGCCCATACATTTTAATGCCCTATTTTGGTGC
>DAOUSM010000015.1 GCA_030627225.1 Candidatus Bathyarchaeota archaeon
CTTAGTACTCTGGGAGAGGCGGAAACACTTCTGATTCATCATAAACTTGGTCAAGCAATTCGGTTTCCTCACGTATAGTTTCAGACGTGCTTACCGAGCGATTCGTTGATAACTCATATTTTCCTTTCATGACAGCCCTTAAAACCCAAGCGTCATTGATCAACATTGATCCGAAAATCATAGCAGCAAATCCGCCAAACCCGAGAACGTAACGGGAATAACCGCCAAATAAGTAGTGAACACCTGTCTGATCGACCCATTGAAATAAAGCGATAGTTGCAGCTATGAAACCGACGGCAAGAGTTATCGCCCCAAGGGCAAACTTCACTTTAAGATATTCAATTTTTTGTCTCACATGTTTATCCTCCAATGAAAAAAGAAAAGAAAGGTGGAAGCTTTTAGAATTCTATTATGGCAATTGTGGCAGTGGTGTGTATTGGAAGGTAACAGTAACAAGGTCTGTGGTGTCGACAAGGTCATAAGAATATGTTACACATATCAGATAGTACGTATTTGTACTTACAGGATGCTGAACGTAACCATAGTCGTTGGTTGTGCCATCGATGAATGATTTGATGGACCCACCTGTTGGAGCATTGTAGAGTAGAGTGTTAGCCCAACTTGACGTGGCTGGGACCCATTGCTTGACAGTGACCTCAAACTTTGAGAACTTGCTGCTATCTGCTGGTGTCGACATTGTTATGTTGACTGCGCACGCTTTGTCTGCCTCTGTCGAGACATAGAATGCATACGTATTCGGATCGCTTATACTAGGAGAATTCGGTGGAAAAGAACCAGCTGGTGTTGATGCGTTGCTCGGCAAATAGCGTATCTCGTTTTCGTCATTTACGTAGACCGTCCAAGAATGGCTAGTAGCCCCGACGGTGAATATCTTTTTCGGAGTTATGGTAACTGTTGCACTATAGTACACTAAAGCTAAAGCAATGGTTATCAGCGAAGCAATACAAAGAAGACCCTTTGTACCAAGAGCCGCCTTCAGTTTTCTTCCCAATTTATCACACTCCTTTGGAATTTACTTCGGCTCAAATCTTATTCAGAGTATAAAAATAGTTTATGAATTCAGAATCCTTATTTCCACTACGCTTCTTGGAAATCCACAATCAAAAACCTTAATGTCCGCATGGTATTGATGAAATTGATAATATCCAAAAGGAAAGCAAGCATGCACATGTTTATCTTCCCTTCATAAAGCTAATAAAAGAAAACTACAAATCAAAATCGGAGAACCAAGAATGAAGAGAATACTTCGAAGACAAAAATCCGGCTATGCACTTAGCATAATACTCTGTTTAATAGGACTAACTGCGCTGTTCATGCCACTGTGGAAAACGTGGCCGGAAGTATCTTCAGCTCAAAACCCTTTCTCAGCTTTCTGGACACTCCTCTGGACAGAACAGCTTGATTTCATTCAAGGAATCGAATTCAAACTAGCATACCTCACCATTTTAGGAACAGTATCACTCATTTTCGGCATAGTAATATGGAGGTTAAGCAGACAATGGTTTTCCCCTGCTGGAGAAACCGTGTTATTCCAATGTCCATTCTGCAAAAAACAATGGAGAGCAAGCCCAGATAAAGGACTGGTACAATGCCCTCATTGCCGTCAACTAGTCCATCCAGAAATGATCGAAAAGTAAATTTCGTGCACATCACTTCTTATTCGAGCCAATAATTTCTTTTCTACAGATTTGCAACGACCCATGAATCAATCAACTCCGAAAAGAAAAGCTGTAACCTAAAATTATGGTTTTCCAAAAGAAAATGTTGAGTGTAAGAACCGGATTAAAAGCGAGCGATGGAAAATTAGACCCTCACTTTGAGTTGTTCACGCATAATATCATAAACCAATAACACACGCTAATAACTTAGTTATAGAATATTTCTTCCGTAAGCGTTATTTGAAAAGAACGCTTTCTTAGATTTAGGAGAAGGAGAATGCAGAGGAAACTACACATAGCTTTTAGCCTAAAACATTTTTTCTTACCCGAAAATAACGGGTGGTTTAAAAGAATATGTTTAGTCTTCGCTTTCATACTTTTTGACTATTTTTCAACGCTTGTTTTTTGTCAGGCACCTTATGAAGAAGCCAATTTGTATGCGAGAATTTTTATGGAAAGTTTTGGCATTCCGCTGGGATTAACATTGTTTGTTTTTGTGGCTAACCTGCCAATTTATGTAACCTTAAGTTTAGACTCTCATATTGCTAAGTTTCCATTTAAGATAGCTATAATTGCAGAGTGCTTCATTGATGTTGCATTCGCATGGTTTGTTGCTGGATTACATTTCAGCGGAGGCACAAGCTGGTTTTGGCTTGCTCCGGATCTGACGCGGCAATTTTTAGGTACACTTTTGTATCTGGTTTTGGCTTTTCTGCTCGTCAAGCCCCATAAACCACGTTATGACGATTAAACCCTTGTCTAGTACGTAACAATCTACCACACACCCAAGTTCGCATGTAACATAAAAATAGCAGGGATGATCAAATCTTATATGCCCACAGAGAAAGAAAGAAATTGCTGGAATCTTAAATGTTGAATGCTATCCTATTGGCATTATTGCTATCTTTCTTAGCTGGAATGTCAACGACTATTGGAGCGTTAATAGCATTTTTCATAAAAAATCCAACATACAAAATTTTGAGCTTTGCTCTCGGTTTTTCCGCAGGTGTGATGATAAACGTGTCATTCGTTGAGCTTCTAGCGAAATCAACAAACGAAATAGGATTCTCACACGCAAATCTCGCATTCTTCTCAGGGATAGCAGTAATCTTTGTAATAGACTCTTTAATTCCACACGAATACGTTGCTGAAAAAGCTGAAGTTAAAGATCCAAAACTCATGAGAACCGGAACCCTAACAGCGATAGGGATGGCAATACACAACTTCCCAGAGGGCTTCGCCACGTTTGCAGGTTCTTTATATTCAATAGACGTAGGCATCTTGCTAGCGACAGCAATAGCCATACACAACATACCAGAAGGAATATCCGTATCCATACCAATATTTTACGCCACAGGAGACAAACGAAAGGCTTTCCTCTACTCCTCCGCTTCCGGAATCTTCGAGCCGATCGGCGCATTAATAGGTGCTGCTTTCCTCTTACCCTTCATAACAAACCATCTAATCAGTCTCGTCCTAGCCTTCGTTGCAGGAATCATGGTTTACATAAGCTTCGCCGAACTGCTACCAGCCGCCCACAAATACGGTAAAGAACACATAGTAACCATAGGAGTCATCGCTGGAATGGCAGTTATGATATTAAGTTTAATCATGCTCAGGTAAGGCACATGCTAAAAATAGCGCAGCGCAGAGATTGAAAATCATCTTCGACATTTTAACAGCGAATCATCTGAAGCCTTGATTTAGGATACCACTGACTTCTTCTAAATTATCAGCCAACAAGATTCATCTAGAGAACTTTGAGGCAAAACATATGCTTCTACGGTTTTCAGATTGGAGTTAAATCTCTTATAAACTGTTCCATCAACAGGATCATCAGAAACTCTTCTCGGTCTGACAGTATTCTCATCAATCCTTCCAGCTATATCGCCTTTTTTAATCCTCTTCTCCCAGATTTTCACCGCACGCTTAACTCTGGTTTCAAACTCTTTATTCTGTTTCATAACTTCGTTTTTATCGAGTGGTCGCATGTTTCTTGAGAATCTTCTAACCAAATCTTGTTGAGTTTTCTACCGTGTCTACATCTTAGATCGTTACCACAATCGCCATATCTCTGACTTATCTCGCTTAAAGCGTGATTGATGTAAACTGAGTCCGTTTTGCTATAGCCACAGCATCCTAGAACTTTTCTTTCGTACAAATCGACTTCAAGAATTGGTGTGCCGTAATGTGTCATAGTAAAAACAGAGTAATCAACCTCGCAGTGTAAGCCGAGTCTGCTGAGGCGATAATTTCTTTTGTTTCTTACCGCCTTACTGACGACTTCATAAGCCATAGAAAGGGAACGCTAAAATAAAACGATAGAGTTGACGAATGGACAAAAATTCCGAAATTACTTATAGCGTGAAAGTAACTTACTATGCAGTAACGGCCTGTTTAGTTAGTTCTTTTTTCACTGTTTTCTCCATAGCCTTTTTGCATAACACTGAATCTAGCATTACGAGTTTTTGTACAATCTCATTTTCCTCATTCACTTTGTACAGCTTTGACTTCCCAATTTTCCTAGTTACCTTTACAATGCCAAATTCTTCTAATTCCTTCCAGTACTTGAAGAACGTTCCTCTTCCCATGTTTAGGTTTTCTATGATCTCATTCTTTGTGTAGTCGAACAACCTGTTGTCTAGAAAGTAATCTATGATTCTTAGCGTCGGACTGTTCCCTAAGCATCTGAGCAGCAAAGTCTCTTCCATCTTAATCCTCTAAATAATTTATGGAGCATAAGTATTTAAATATATGTTACTAAAGTACTAAAAGAGAACTTATGATAACGGATGAGCAGATAAAGGCTGCGATCCTTCTCAAGCTTTACAAGCGAGGCAATTGGGGAGGCAGTCATACAGCCTTCGATAACCTGAAGAAGGGTTTCAAGGCAAAAGAACTAGGCAAGGGTGGTTTGAAAAGGGTAAACCGCATGAGCAGGGAACTTATAAGAGAAGGCTTGCTCCTAGCAAAGCCAACTTACTATGGTCTGCAAGTATCCTTAAACCCTCGAAAGAATCAAGCTATAAGAGCAATCATTACAAGGTTCTTCCCAGAATTTGAGTAGTTGAAGATTATGGAGTGATTCTTAACATATAAGCCATGCAAACAAAATGTTAGGCATGAGAATGAGTTTTACTGATGGAAAGGTTGCCGTCAATTCCTTAGGCATTCTACTTAGGCCTTCTTAAGTATAGAAGTATGATTCAAAATATTTAACTTGAGTTATAAAATTCTAAAATCGGGATGTCCGACGTGAAACACGATCAGCTAGTAGAGCGTTTCATCAAATCTGGGATCTTGGATGGGACGCCGAGAAGTAAAGTCAGGCTTAACCACGAACTTGAAATAGATTTGGCATATGATACAAGGGAAGTTATATGGATAATAGAAGCAAAAGTGAATCCTACGGTAAGGGACTTAGCGACCGCACTAGGTCAGGTCTTGATATATTGCTCAGTGTACGCTAGTCATCACAGACCAAAGAAACCCATCAAACTAATGGTAATAACAGATACGATAGGAGTATCATGGCTGGATGTAGGATTCTGGCAAAACTGTTCCTTCCTTGTTTTCGTCAGTGTCACCGATGGGATTTGATTTAAATATACTCCTCACTATTCAATACACTCGGTTAGTCGGACTAATCACAACAAAAGGTCAGATAAAACATTCTTTAATTCATCTTTATCCTTCAAATTTCGAAAAATGGCCTTACCAGTCCCGTAAAGACGAAAAGAAACATCTTTAAAAGTTAATTCGAAAATTATCCGAGAAATTGATTTCTCTACCTTTGCCTTTTGCAGAATCTTCGCCATCACTTCACCTTTTTTATCATACTTAAAAACGACAACAAAATCTCTTTCTTCACCGCATGTCTCTTCAATTCTAGCCACGTAATCTTCAATGGCTCCCATTTAAATCCGCTCAATCTCCTTCAAAACTTCAACAAATCGGTCAATTTCCTCACGAGTATTATAGATGTAAAAGCTTACCCTAGCCGAAGATTTCAACTTAAACACTTCATGTAAAGGTTGGGCACAGTGGAAGCCGCTTCTCACCATGATTCCATAACCATCAAGGAACAAAGCAACATCATGCGAGCTTAAACCATCAACGTTGAAGGGAATAATCCCACACTTAACGGATGCATCCCGAGGCCCGTAAATCTTAACTTTTCCGCATTCTTGCGTGCGATGCATTGCATGCTCTGTTAAAGTTTCCTCGTGTTCCTTGACGTTTTCCATGCCTATGCTCCTTAGGTATTTTACAGCCGCCATTAATCCCACGCCGCCGCAGATGTTGGGTGTTCCAGCTTCAAACTTCCAAGGCAAATCATTCCAAGAAATCGAGCAACGCCTTGTTATCGTATTAAACGTGACATCCCTTATCATTTCGCCTCCGCCGTGAAATGGTTCCATTTCCATAAGAATTTCACGTTTACCATAGAGAGCACCTATGCCTGTTGGCCCAAGCATTTTATGCCCTGAAAAAGCGAAAAAATCTACGTCCAAATCTTTAACATCCACGGGTAAATGTGGAACTGATTGAGCACCGTCAACGAGCACTAACGCTCCGTATTCATGTGCCATCTTAGCAACTTTCTTTACGTCGTTTATAGCTCCGGTAACGTTTGAGACATGCGACATACAAACAATTCTAGTTTTCTCGGATATTGCATTTCCAAAAGCCTCATAGTTCAGAGTTCCATCAGGGTTCACGTCCACATATCTAACTTGAAATCCGTTTATTTTAGAAAGAAGCTCCCAAGGAACAATATTACTGTGATGCTCCATCAACGTAACTAAAACCTCATCTTCCCCCTTCAAGTTCCGAAGACCCCAAGCATAAGCAACAAGATTTATCGCCTCAGTTGTACCTCTAACAAAAATTATTTCTTCCGTGCCATCGGCATTAATGAATTTAGCAACCTCTTCATGTGCGTTTTCATAAAGTTCAGATGCCTCTTGAGAAAGCGTATGGACGCCCCTATGAACATTTGCGTTATACTTCTCGTAAAATTCCCTAATAGCTCCAATCACTTGTCTCGGTTTTTGGGTTGTCGCTGCGTTATCAAAGTAGATTAAGGGGTGATTGTTTATTTTCCGTTTTAAAATCGGAAAGTCTTCCCTAATTTTGTAAGGGTCCAACACTACTTTTCTTCCTCCATCTTCATTCTTTTCGAAAGCATTTCCGCCAATTCTTCCTCCTCCAAAGCTTGCTTTTCCTCGAAAGTATGTTCCTTCGGTAGCCAACCGGGAGAAAGCCTCCTGTTTTTATAGTATGCTCTTATTGCCCTTTTCAATGCCCCCACAGCCAAGATGCCGCAGTGAAACTTCACGCTTGGAAGCCCACCAACAGCATCTATAACGCTTTTCCAAGAGATTTTCCATGCATCCTCAAGCTTCATCCCCTTAACCATTTCAGTAACTATGCTTGAGGTTGCTATGTTTGCGGCGCAGCCATAACTTTCAAAAGACGCTTTCTCGATAACATCTTCGTCGTTGATTTTTAAGTAGAATATTATCATGTCTCCGCATGATGGGTTTCCTGCCACAGCAGTAACCGTGGCGTCTTCCATCCTTCCAAGATTTTTCGGATTCCTGAACAGCTCAAGTATTTTCGGGTTATATGGAAGAGGAGCCCTAGACATGCCCTATTTCACCTCCATAGAGCCAACGATTCCTCTTATTCTTTCAACAGCCTTTGGAACAACCTCTAAAACATAGTCTATATCTTCTGCCGTATGGTATCTTGTAACTTTCATTAGGATGCTGCCGTGGGCTTCGACGAATTTTCTGCCTATGGCGACAAGAACATGGCTTGGTTGAAGGAGCCGTCTGGTACACGCACTCCCACTTGAAACATAAACTCCATTAAGGCTTAGTTCGATTGTTAATGCTTCACCCTCGCATCTTAGAAAGCTTATATTCACATTATCAGGTGCCCTTTTATCGCCTTTAGGCCCATTAAGCCTAACATCCGGTATTTTCCCAATTATTCCATCAATCAGCCTGTCCCTAAGCCTTCGCATATTATTCACATTTTCCCCAAAATTTTTAAAAGCCAGCTCAGATGCCTTTGCAAAACCGACAATTAACGGTGTGTTTTCAACCCCAGGCCAGAGCTTCTGCGTTCCTATCTGGCCTTCTAAAATTCTTTCCATGTTAACACCTTCTTTAACGTATAATGCGCCTACTCCGCGTGGCCCCAAAATTTTGTAGCTGCTTATAGTTGCCAAATCCGCGTTTAAATCCTGTACGTTAAACGGAATTTTTCCATAAGCATCCGAGGCATCGGTATGAAATATTGTTTTAGGGTTTCTGTCCTTAACTATTTCCAATGCTTCCTTAACCGGTTCTATCGTTCCAATCTCGTGATTCACAGCCGATAGACTTACAAGAATTGTTTCTTTATCAACGGCTTCCCTTAATTTTTCAAGGTCAATGAATCCTTCACCGTCAACAGGAATCTTCACTATAGTAAATCCATACTTACTGAGTAAATCAGCAACATGCAAAACGCTTAAAGGCTCAATTTCAGAAATCACAATTCTCTTACCCTTACCTTTCATCGAAAAAGCTGTCCCCATAAGCGCCAAGTTATTAGCCTCGGTTTCGCCTGGAGTGAAGTTAACTTCCTCAAGTGTTTTACATCCCAGGGACGTCGCTATTTTTTCCGAAGACTCCATTATTGTTTCGAAAGCTTCCCATCCGGGCTTATGTGTTAACGTTGGGTTACCATATGCACGTTGATTAAAGTATGGCAACATCGCGTCAACAACTTCTTTCGGAACCATACTTGAATTTTCAACATCCAAGTAAACCTCACGCTTTAAACCCTCATGTGCCTTAAGCAGCTCCCTTATATTTTCAATCATTCTGTTCAAGTCCTTCCATCATAGCCTTTAGTATCCACATCTAATAGAAAAACATAACCCAAAGAAAATTGCACGCGATGCACATAACACTTTAAATTAACTTTGTCGGCGTGAAGTCGCCTTCCGAAAGGTGCGGGCTGAAAGCCGACATTTTTATATAACATGAAAGGAAAGACAACGATACAGGTGTCTATGGAAACGAAGCGTCGCCTGGAAGAGCTAAAGGTGCATCTAAGAGAGCCATATGAAGATGTTATAAAGAGGTTATTGAAAAGTGCAAGTAACCTATAAGTTTAGGCTTTATCCAAACAGGATGCAGGAAGAAAAACTGCTGGAAACACTGGAACTTTGCAGGCAAACCTATAATCATTTTTTATCTCAATGGGACAAGAACGATAAAGTGCCAAACTGGTTAGAACTGCAAGCGCAGTTGCCAAAATTGAAAGTGGAAAAGCCTGAGCTGAAAAAAGTTTATTCTAAAGTTTTGCAGATGGTTCTCCATCAACTTTATTCTAATCTAAAGGCTTTGTCGCAACTGAAGAAGAATGGAAGGAAAGTTGGTAGGTTGCGGGTTAAAGGGAGAGGGTGGTATAAAACCTTCACCTATAACCAGTCAGGCTTCAAGATTATAAGAACTGAGAAGAGGCTTGATTTTCTTCATCTATCCAAAATTGGAGACATACCCATAAGATTGCACAGGGAAATTAAAGGATGCATAAAACAAGTTATAATCAAAAAATACAGTTCCGGTAAATGGTTTGCCTGTTTTTCCGTTGAAGAAAACATTCGGATAGAAAAGAGGGAGATGCAAAGAGCTGTTGGAATAGACGTAGGCATAAGGCATTTCCTCACCGATAGCGATGGAAGACAAATTGAAAACCCAAAGTTCTATGAGAAATCTTTACAGAAGATAAAGATGGAGCAGAAAAGATTGTCGAGAAAGGAGAAAGGGTCTAAGAATCGAGAGAAGCAGAGAATAAAACTTGCTAAGGCATATGAAAAGCTAACAAACCAAAGAGATGACTTTTTACATAAACTTTCAAGGTTTTACGTGAACCACTACGACTTTGTTGCTGTTGAAGAATTGAACATCTCTGGAATGACTAAAAATCACAGCTTAGCCCAGAAAATACTTGACGCCTCCTGGGGCAAATTCTTTCACATGCTGGCTTACAAGGCTGAAAGAGCTGGTAAGCTAGCGGTGAAAGTAAACCCAAGAAACACATCAAAAATATACAAATACGGAGAACTTGACAGACACTATAACGCCTCTCTAAACATACTTGAGAGAGGCTTATCAGGGCTGGGACAGCCCTATGAGCCTGTGGAGATCGTGCCTCTACCGAGAGCCATCCCGGCAAGCACAATCGTTGAAGCAGGAAGCCCCTTGCGTGGGGTAGTTCACATTAATGGTGTAGTAATTGCTGTTGTAAGAGAAAAAACGGGCGTATTCCGGTGAAAATAACAGACTTGTCAGTACCAGAATCCGTCAAAGAGATAATAATCAGATCCGGAATCGTTGAGCTTTACCCTCCACAAGAGGAAGCAATAAAAGCCGGGGCCCTCGAAGGACGAAACCTTGTCTTGGCAAGTCCAACAGCATCTGGAAAAACCTTAATTGCCGAACTCTGCGCCCTTAAACACATACTAGAAAAAAACGGAAAAACAATTTATTTAACCCCTTTGAGGGCTTTAGCAAGCGAAAAATTTGAAGAATTTAAAAGATACGCATCAATAAGGAAGCCTGACGGAAAACGTCTAAGAGTAGGCATCAGCACAGGCGACTATGACAGCACGGACCCATGGCTGGAAAGATACGACATAATTGTGACTACGAATGAAAAGGCA
>DAOUSM010000124.1 GCA_030627225.1 Candidatus Bathyarchaeota archaeon
AAGACATAAAACAAAAGCAGATAACCATAGCCAGACGAGACACTTTTGAGAGACTAGTCATGAAAGAAGGGAAAATAGCGGATGCTGTAACCAAATTGCTTGAAGAAATCCAGAATAACCTCTTCAACAGAGCCAAGAAATTCCTGGAAGACCACACTACTACGGTGAAAACCTACGATGAATTTAAAGACGCATTGAGAAAAAAGGGTGGATTCATTAGGGCGTGCTGGTGTTCCAGCCCAACATGCGAAGAAAAAATAAAGGAGGAAACTGGAGCAACTATCAGGCTGATACCTTTTGAAAAGGAAGAACCTTTTTCAAATTGTGTGTATTGCGGTGAAGAAGGAAAACAGGTGGTTTACTTCGGCAGAGCATATTAAGCTAATAAGCTGTCTCACTCTTTATTTTTGATTAATCATTTAAGAAACTTTATGCAATTTTCACTCGGATAGTTTTACGTGTTTTTTGAGTTTTTTGGTGGCGTCTTTTAATCCCAACCTTTCCAGAGTTGTTTTTGTTGGGATTCCTCGCTCATCCCATCCTCTTTTCTGGTAATACATCCTCAGCATGTCATCATATTTTGTTCTGTCAAGTTTTGCACCTTTTAAAGCGCCTTTGGTTAGTGGTTCTTCAAACCATCTTGCTGGCGGAACATCCATTTCTCTACTCCAGTTTTTGCCGAATTCACGTACCCAGAAGGCTCGAATCAAAGCATATATTCTGTCGGCGATAACGTTCAAGTCTTCCGAATTCACTTTTAAGCCCGTTGCCGCATGCAAAAACTTCGTATACCACTCAAGTTCGAATCCAAGCTCAATCCATGGAAGCCTACAAACGGTTAAAGCTTCAAAAACTCCTCCACGGATACGCTGAAACTCGATGACCTTGTCAACTTTTTCTTCATCATAACTTTCACGTCCAACCTTCACTTCCCAAGAGATAACCCAAGCGTCTTTGTGGTGGGCTCCGATGGGGCTAGTTGCGAAGGCTAACGCCATGGCTGGCGCAGCGTGACAATCATAAGCTGAAGCTTCTAAGCCTTTCACATGCATAGCCCAACGGCTTGAATCTCCACCAATTTTTTCAGCTGCAAAACGGACACCTTCGGCTAAGATGTTGCCTAAACCACGTCTATAAGCGATGTCTTCAACTAAAGCCTTAGTTTCCTTAAATTTACCCCAGGAAACTTTTTCCTCAATTAATCCTTTTTCAGAAGCCTCCATGGCGAAGCCAATAACATTGCCTAAAGAAATAGTGTCTAAGCCAAGTTCGTCAGCAATTCTGTTGAGAGTTGCAACCCTTCTTAGATTGCCTAATCCTATGTTTGAACCCAACATTGCAACGTTCTCATAATCGATTTCCGATTCTTTTCTATCAGAATCTTTGATGACGTTACCGCAAGTCATGTTACAGTTTGGGCATCCACGCTGAGAAGTCTTCAGTTTTTCCATGGTGAAGCCGCCTATGGCTTCCGCTTTTTCAAAAACGCCCTCACGATAATTGCATGTCGGGAGAACACTGTTTTCTTGGCTCCACTCAATGGTCATCATTGTGCCTTGACGCTTCCAAAAAGCGTAGGGGGGCTTAGTCAAAATCTCCCTGTAGGCTTCTGAACCTAACTCCTTCAAATCCTTGGGATAAGCCGCGGACAACTCCCCAGAACCAACAATCACAACAGCCTTCAAATTCTTAGAACCCATAACCGCCCCCATCCCAGGTCTGCCACCAGCCCTTCCCCGCTGACAGACAATGTTTGCAAACTTCACAAGGTTTTCCCCGCCTTGACCGATGCAGAGGACGCCAGCCGTGGATCCATAAACCTCTCTTAGTCTCCTCTCAGTTTCAAAGGAATTTAAACCCCAAAAGTCTCCGGCATCAAGGAACTGAGTTAACCTGTCCTGAACCAGCAGAATGGTGGGTTTTTTAGCTTTTCCCTCTACAATTATGGCATCATAGCCAGCCTTACGCATTTGAACAGCCGCATACGTTCCAAGGTTTCCATCTCCATAACCGCCAGTTAATGGACTTTTCGCCGCAACAACAAGTTTGCCACTGCTCGGCAGAGCAAAACCGGTCAAAGGACCAGCAGCAAAAATAAGCCTATTTTCGGGTGAGAGCGGATCGATTCCTGGTTTAAGTTCATCCCAGAGAAATTTAATTGCGAACCCTCTTCCTCCGAGAAAGTTTCTGGCTATGCCCTCGTCATACTTCTGCACGGCAGCCTTGTTTTTGCTTAGGTTTACTCGCAATAGTTTACCGTTCCAACCATACAATCGTTTTCACCTTGTTAAATTGGATTGCATAGGTATGTATTTTAGACTTAATAAATTTGACACTGCATAAGCATAGATTTTAAATGACTAGTTTTTCTGGTTCCACATGACGGTTTTTTATGCCTAAATCTCTGACTTTAAACTCTCTGTCACCATATAACATTGCGTGTTCTTCGCCGCTGTAGAGTGCCGCCGCAATTCTACCAATAGCGTCCGCCTTCATAATTCCGCTCCCGCTGGCTCCTCCCACAACCATCAAATCATTCTCTTCAAAAATTACCGGTTGGCCATCCAAGATGTTGATGGCGTACAAACCGGCAAAGGCGGAAAATGGTTGACAATCCTTAAACTGTGGAAAATACTTCACCAAAACTTGGTAGATCCCGTATCGATAGAAGTTTTCTTCCGGTTGCGGGTCCTCTTCAAGTTGAAAAGCTCTTGGAAACTCGTCGCCGTAACTAAGCCAAAAAGCGTCCTCTTCAAGAGCAGGTCTAAGATATACTGATGGTTTAGGCAAAATGGTGAACGGCAAACAACCAGCAGGACTGAAATCTTTTATCCACAACAGTTTTTTCAACGCTTCAGTCTTAGCTTTTAAGGAAAAAATCTGCCGCTTTTTAGGCTTAATGTGGCATTCAACCCCTAAAGGGTCTAGAAGCGAAGCAAGCCAAGCTCCAGCCGCAACAACTGTTTTCTTCGCCCGAATCATGCCTCGATTAGTGTTTACTCCAACAGCCCTTGAATCTTGCCAAAAAAACGGTTCACCGGGAATCCCTAAAGGCTCACGTGGCTCAACAACGATATTTTTCACTTCTGTGCCATACTGAATTTTTCCACCAAGCTTTACAAATTCTGACTCATAAAACTTAACGAGAGAATCAACATCAATGAAGCCTGCTTTAGGAATAAAAACACCCTTATGAACATTTGCTAAACCCATCAGTCGGGCTTCTTCATCGCCAATAAAATTTGTCTGAATACCTAATTTTTCAGCCAACTCTTTTCCATCATACTCTCTGTATTCAAAACCTTTTCCAGCCAGGTCTTTCAGAACAGGCTGCATCTGCCCGTAACCTTCTTCATCAAAAAACCAGAGATAACCCGCCCATCGCAGTTTTAAGTTCACACCCAAATCATCTTGTAAATGTCCATAAAATTCAACAGAGGAATCAGCCAAAGTGAAGTTTGTGCGCGAATAGAAAAGACATCGAAAAGCACCCGCACTTTTAGCAGTATTCCCTTGACCCGCTGCACCCAGCTTGTCTATCAGTAGGATTTCAGCATTTGGATTTTTCTTTTTAATGTGATAGGCAGTTGACAAACCAAGAATTCCAGCTCCAACCACAACGGCATC
>DAOUSM010000180.1 GCA_030627225.1 Candidatus Bathyarchaeota archaeon
AGATTAGAAAGAAGGAACATAATAAGAATCTTGAGCATCTGAACCTAAGCTTTCGCTGAGAGGCTTTTCTAGGATTTTTCAGCCAGTTTTTTTGCGTTTTCAATCCATCTTCCAGTGATTTTCGGGGAAATTTTCAGTTTAGCGGCTAAGTCCTTTGCTGAAGCTTGAGCTAAGTCCTCTATGCTGTTGATGCCTAGGGTTTTTAGCTGTTCAGCACGCTTTTCTCCTATGCCTTTCACTTCTGTAAGCGCCGCCACAGTTGTGGGTGCAGCCTCTGTTAGAATTTCGGTTTTCTCTTCTGTGATTGTTGTTGGAACGGTTGGAGCTGGTAGTGCCTCCATTGTTGCGGCTGCTGGTTTGGGTCTTTGAGAATAACCTAGACCTATGAAGAGAAGTCCTAAGACAACAGTTGCAACGGTCCATAGCTCTTTTAGTTCCACTTGATAGGCGAGTACTATACCTGTTAGAATGAAGAATATTATTGCTACCGTGTAGAGAGCATAATCCGAACGCATATTTATTTTCTCCTAACTCATCTATGTTCTATGGAAGAGTTTAAATAATTTTCTGAATTTTTAGTGTGAAAACATTGAAATTTGGTGTTTTTATTGCTATTTTCTATGGTTTAACTCATTTCTTTAGTAGTTCTTCCTCTGGCGGAGGCCGCTTTATCAGTCCTTCCTTCATTAGCAGTTTCAAGGATTCTCTAGCGTTTTTTATTATTGCCACAGCTCTTTCGTATAGTTCTTGCCTGCTTGGTTTTATTCTGGCAACGCCTTGCTCTATGGATTTTAGTGCGCATGCCACTGCTTCGCGTGGATAAACCTCCCATTCCCCCATTCTTGGTAGAATGTCGTTATCGTTTATTCCTCGTTCTTCTGCGAATTTTGCTAGTTCTTGGGCTGCTGCTATGCACATGTCGTCCGTCACGGTTTTTGCCCTTACATCTAGGACGCCTCGGAATATAGCTGGGAATCCTAGGCTATTGTTGACTTGGTTTGGAAAGTCGCTTCTGCCCGTGGCTATGATGCGGGCTCCAGCTTCCTTTGCTTCCCATGGCCATATTTCTGGGATTGGGTTTGCACACGCGAAGACTATGGCGTTGTCTGCCATTGTGGCTACCCATTCCTTCTTTATTGTGCCTGGTCCTGGTTTTGATGCTGCTACTACTGCGTCTACGCCTTTGAAGGCTTCTGCTATAGTGCCTGTTCTTCCTTCAGCGTTTGTTTTTTGGGCTAGATCATATTTCCATAGGTTCTTCTCTTTTGTTATGTCTGTTCTGCCTGGATGTAGTATGCCCTTTGAATCCACCATTATCATGTTGCCTGGTTTTATTCCCCATCTTATTAGGACATAGGCTGTTCGGACATTTGCTGAGCCAGCCCCCACCAATGTTATTAGGCTTTCCTTTGGGTTTTTGCCGACCAGTTTGAAGGCGTTCATTAAGCCAGCCAGTATCACCGTGGCTGTTCCTTGTTGGTCATCATGCCAAACTGGGATTTGTAAGCGTTCTCTTGCTTTTTCCAGCACATAGAAGCATTTCGGTTTTGCTATGTCTTCAAGGTTTATTCCTCCGAAGGATGGTTCAAGAAGTTCGCATGTGTGAATTATTTCTTCTGGGTCTTTGGTTCTTAGGCAAATTGGGAAGGCATCAACGCCGCCCAGATATTTGAATAGTAGCGCTTTTCCTTCCATCACTGGCATGGCTGCTTCTGGACCTATGTCTCCTAAACCTAAAACACGGGTGCCATCAGAAACTACGGCTACATAGTTCCAACGGTTTGTAAGCTCGAAGGATTTATCCGGGTCTGCTTGAATTTCCCTGCATGGGGCAGCCACACCAGGCGTATACCAGATTGCAAAATCATCTGCACTTTTAACTGCACATTTTGGCATCACTTGAACTTTTCCCTCATAAAACCTGTGCAATGGCGGAGCCAGCTGCGAAGGCTTTTTAGCTTTAGCCAATAATTCTTCCACTGTTGGTTTTCTTTCTTGTGAGCTTGTCATGTTGTTTATTCTCCTTTAACATGTGTAAGGTGTTGTTTAAGCGTATAAGTTTTAAAAGTTATGATAACGTTTAGGAGAAAGCAATGTGAATTGCTGGGATATAATCTGTTATAAAGGCTGGTATGACGTATGGCTGTGGGTGAGAAGAAAACTACTCTGGACTTGTATGATAATCCCTTCTACTATGAGGTTGCCTTCAGCTTTAGAGACATAGGCAGAGAAGTTGACTTCTTCGAACGATGCCTTAGGAAGTTTTCAAAAATTAAGGTTAAGAAGGTTCTTGACATTGGGTGTGGACCAAGCCCATACATGCTGGAACTGGCTAAGCGTGGTTACGCTTTTGCTGGTTTGGACCTGAGCAAGGCTATGCTTGAATACTCTTTGAAAAAGGCACGGAAAGCTGGAGTAAAGATAAAGACTATTCATGCTGACATGCGAAGCTTCAAAACAAGGGAAAAGTTTGATTTTGCTTTCTGCATGCTTGGCTCAATCGCAATTGAATCAAACATGGATTTCCTTTCGCATCTAGACTCTGTTGCGGGCTGTTTAAGAAGCGGCGGCCTATATTTAATTGATGCCTCAATTAATTTTGACTGGACTAGTATAGGCAGTCAAAGCTGGACGGTAATAAAGAATTGATTAACAGTAAATGTGACGTGGGAGGAAGTGCCCATAAACCTTGTTGAACAGAAAATCATCGACAGA
>DAOUSM010000169.1 GCA_030627225.1 Candidatus Bathyarchaeota archaeon
GGGTTATTCATTGTGTACGGTAAAGTGATTCTGAAAAATAATTTAGTGGCGTAATTTTTCTAATGTCCTGTCAACATATTCCAGTCCAAGTTTTCTGAGAATTTCTGATTTGGGTATGCCGTTTTCGTCCCAGCCAACCGCTTCATAATACCTCTTTTTATCTTCTTCAAACTTGGCTTTGTCAACTGTTTTTCCTTTGTATGGTCCAGTGGGTAATGGTTCGTAGAATCTCTGTGGGTTTTCGTCGTGGATTTTTGGGTTCCATTTTAGGTCTGGTCCGCCTAATAGTAGCATGGCTCTTTGCAGTTGCAGTATTCTTAATGCTTTTGTGTTGCACCATTCTTGTTGTGTGAGTTCTAAGCCTGTTACTGCTTTGTAGAAGTGGAATTTGAGGTTGCGTGGTATTCCGAAAATGTTGAAGTAGCAGTATACTGCTGAGTCGTTAAAGGTCATGACTAATTCGCTTCCTGAACTGTCTAGTGGCAGGCCAGCCGTGGATGTGTGGTCTCCACCTTGAACCGAGCACGCATAAGAAATGATTTCTGGATAGTCTTTTCCGCTGCGGATTCCGTGAGCACCGATGGCTATGCCTTTGGACTGTACCGTGTACTGCAACGCATCAACTTTTTTCATTTCTCCGATCTTTAAAGCAGCACGGTAGGTTCCTTCAGCCAACAAGTCGCCTATGCCTTCTCTAAAAGCAATTTTCCTGGCTAAAGCTGCGAAGGCTTCGGCATCGCCCCACTTAAGCTCTAAACCGTTTAAATCTTCCTTCGTCAAGATTCCTCTCTGGAAAAGCTCAGCCGCAAAACCAAGCAGGTTTCCAGTTTGTATGCCGCATAAACCTAAATCGTCAATGAGCGATGCCAAAAACACGTTTTCTTCTGGAGTGAATATTCCCAGGTTTGTGCCCAGATACGCTTGTAGCTCATAGTCTGGATTGTCTGTTATTGCCCCTTTAAATCGTCCAGTTTTGACCATTGCGATTTTTAGGCATGTTGTTGGACAGCCAAAATCACCCCAGTAAGGTTTTATCCAGACTCTGTTTTCGAACTTGTCGACGCCGAAGCTTTTTTCGTCGTGCCATTCTTCCTGCCAGTTTCGTATTGGTTCAGAGCTTGTTTTTGCACCTACTTCGTAGCCAGCTGAACCTGTTCCCCATCGCCTCCACAATTCGTTTTCATAGACGTCTTCGCATATCGTCTGCGTTAGTTGTTTTACTTTTTCCATGTCAGCTACTTCCGGCAGCGGTCCAGTGCCCTTGGCCACCACGGCTTTAAGCTTTTTAGAGCCCATAACGGCGCCGTAACCGCCGTAGCCAGCAGCATGAGACCACTTGGCTGCTACAACGGCTGTTCGCACTTTGTTTTCTCCAGCTGGACCGATATAGAGTATTGCTGGTTCTTTCCATTCGCCGTAATGTGGAAAAAGTGATTTCAAAAGTTCTCTGCATTCCTTGGTAATTATTGCTACTGTTTGTTTTGCATCTTTACCCCAGACATGACTGGCGTCTCTGATTTCAACGTCAGAATCCTTAATGAACAAATAGGCTGGTTTTTCAGCCTCGCCTGTCACTATGATGCCGTCATAACCTGCACATTTCAACTCAACTCCGAATTCTCCGGCAACAGTGGAGCCTACAACTCCATTGCTTTGCGGCGATTTGCCAGAAACGCAGATTCTTGCGCCTGGGAAAAATCCTGTGAGCGGGCCGGTTAAGAATAGAAGTATGTTTTGTGGTCCAAGGGGGTCCACGGTTTCCCATCTGCTGCCTAGTCTGTCCCAGAGGATTTTTGTTGCTAAGCCTCTGCCGCCAATGTAGTCGCTTAAGATGTCATCGTCAAATTTTATCTCTTTGATGTTTCCGGTTGAAAGGTTAACTTCGAGAAATTTTCCTGCATATCCGAAAATCATAGGAATTCCTTCCCTAACTCTCCATAGAGTTTGACAGCCAAATCTCGCGTTATCTCCTCTGGTGTGCGTGCGTAAAGCTTGTAAGCATAATTCTTTCTCTGAACCTTTTTTAGCACGTTCCATCTGCCTTCTTGGCATACTTTGACGCATTGCGGGTCACCATTGCATAAATCACAGATTAAAATGTGATTTTCAGTTGGATGCATGTGTGGGATTCTACCCGGGCAAGCGTCAATGCATTGCGCACAACCAGTGCATTTTTCTTTATCCACCAAAACAGCGCCTGTTTTAGAGTCTACTGATAAAGCCTCTGCTGGGCAAGCTTTAACGCATGGGTAATTCTCGCATTGTGCACAGAAATGTGGAAATTCAACGCCTGGAACGAGCATGAAAACTCTTATTCTTGAGGCTTCTGGCCATATGCGATTTTCATGAAGAAGCGAGCATGTTATTTCGCATTTTCTGCATCCGCTGCATTTGGTTAAGTTTCTTGCTATCCAGATTGGCTCCTTTTTTGTTGCCAATTTTAAATTCTCCCAAAAGCTTGTAGAACTGTTTTTGAATGTGCTTGGATTTAAATGTGATGTTTGTTTAGACTATGGTAATGTCTTTAAGTCTGATGTTCTAAATCAGTGAGGAAGGGAAGCTTTCAGATTGCAGTCAGCAGATATTATCCAACAATTAGCAGAGTGGATGAAGAACTTCGCTCTTCAATATGGATATTTCGGAGTCTTCTTGGTCAGCTTGATTGGTGCGCTGTCAATAGTTTTTCCTATTCCCTACACGGTTGTTATTTTCACTCTTGGAGGACTTAAGGCTGGAGAAACTTGGGTTTTTGAGCCTGTGTGGATTGCTGTTGTAGCTGGGACGGGGTCGGCTGTGGGTGAGTTTTCGGGATATTTGCTTGGTTTTGGTGGTAGAAGGGTTATCGGTGAGAGGTATAAGAAGAAAA
>DAOUSM010000107.1 GCA_030627225.1 Candidatus Bathyarchaeota archaeon
AATACGCATGTACAGAGCCGACAAAAATGTGCATAAACATAAGCGAACTGTTAAAGCTGCTCAGAAGAGCGGGCAGAGATGAAGTTGTAGAGCTTTCTCTAGATGAAAAAACCGCGCGTCTCCAGATAAGGATAACAGGGAAGTACACACGGAACTTTACAATGCCAACACTTGAGGCTTCTGAAGAAGAGGTACCGACACCAAAAATCACCTTCAACGTTAGGGCTAAAGCCACAACCGAGGGCTTACGCCAGGCAATCGAAGACGCTCAACTCGTAAGCGATCACGTCCGCATCCAAGCAGACACAGAAAAACTGGTCTTCCATGCAGCAGGCGACCTTATGGGTGCAACAATAGAACTTCAAAAAGGAAGCGACGCCCTCTTAGACTTGGAAGCTAAAGAGTCTTCAAAGGCAACCTTCAGCCTAAGCTATCTTTCAGAAATCATAAAGGCAGCGTCCGCAACGTCAGATATCGCAACACTGGAGTTCTCAACAGACATGCCTGTAAAACTAGACTTCCAACAAGTAAAAGAAGGAAAACTAACATTTTACCTCGCACCAAGAATAGAAACAGAATAACGTGAACAAACGAAATGCAACTCACAGCAGCCAAATTCACTAAAAACGACCTAGCAAAATACCCTTTTCTAAAAGCAGCCACGAGATATATGAAAATACCAGATTTGAAAATTGAAGACTTAAGAAGTCCCGACCTAGAAGAAATTCTCAAACGTGCTGAAGAAAGAGTGGAAGAGGCAATATTATACGCTCGAGTTAGCAGGAATTTGAAGAGAGAAGACATAGAAATCTCATCATACCCCGTTGCAATAATACTGGCAACCGCAACTAAGAATCCCTTTATCAAGAAAAGATACGCCCTGGCAGAAGCAAAGCAAACGTACGAGGACCTGAAAGACGAGCCCAAAGAAAAAATTCTTGGATTCGCACAAAATTTTGGATGGAAGCTTATGCTCAATGAAAATTCTGAAGTCCCCTTCGAATTTGCGCTCAGTTTCGCTGACTATCTAAGGAACACGACACATTTGCGAGGGAAGAAATGGAAGCTTGTTAACCGTCTTCTATCAAGCGGAAATGTGTATATCACAAGAGGCGAAACAGCAAGGCTGCTAAGCGAAGAAGTCCGCAAACACATCGAAAAACGACTAGAAGTAAAAGAGCTGCCTAAATTTCCGTCTGAAATAATGGAAACAGCTGAAAAAATAAAGAAGTTATCCGTAGAAAAAATAGGCAAGGCTGAAATGGGAGGATTCCCGAAAACCATAGTGCAAACAGCTTTTCCACCATGCATAAACGCTCTTTACCAAGCAGTCTCAGCCGGACGCCACCTCTCACATATAGGTCGATTCACACTAACCTCTTTCCTTATAAACATAGGAATGACGCCGGAAAACGTGGTTGAACTGTTCAAAAACTTTTCTGACTTCAATGAAAGAATGACACGCTACCAAGTTGAACACATTGCAGGCGAGAGAGGTTCAAGGACTCGCTACATCCCGCCCAAATGTGACACACTACAAACCCACGGAGTTTGTATAAACCCAGACGAACTATGCCAAATATTACACCATCCATTAGCCTACTATCGAAGAAAAGTGAAAACGACAAAAACAGACCTCCAAATTAACTGTGAAAGAGTAGGTTTTATATAGCAAAGCACTAATTAACTGACATCATCTACTAAAAGGCGAAAGAGCAAAGATGAATCTTCAATCGATAGAGGGCAATCTCAAACTAGATTCAGAAATCGGAATAATCCTCCCAACATACTGTGAAGCAGCAAACATCGAAAAATTAATTTGTGAAATTGAAAGCTTAAACCTAAATACTTCCATATTGGTTATTGATGATTCTAGCCCTGATGGAACGGTTCAAATTGTAAGAAAGCTCCAAAAAAAGTACTCAAACATCCTCATTCTTGAAAGACCTTGCAAGAAAGGTTTAGGGACGGCTATAACTGAAGGCTTTAAAACGTTGCTTTCACTAAAACATCCTCCGAAATACGTAGTGACGATGGATGCAGACTTCTCTCACAACCCAAGGGATATCCCACGTCTTGTTCAACTAGCTAAAAAAGGTTATGATTTAATAATAGGAGGCCGTTACTGCGCAGGAGGTCGAACCGAAAGGTGGGGTCCGATGCGTGTGCTTATAAGCAGGGTGGCAAACATGTTTGCATGGACGGTTCTAGGTGCAAGAATACCTGATTGCACAAGTGGACTGAGGTGTTACTCTAGTAGGCTTCTGCAGGGGATAGTTAACAACTTACACAGTGAAACCTATGAAATTCAAATCGAAACGGTGAGACAAGCAATCAAACGGGGTTTTCACGTAGCTGAGATTCCAATAACATTCGCAAACAGAAAATCAGGGAAATCGAAATTAACATTCAACGAGATACGTCAGTTTGTTTCCTACATAGTAAAAACGAAACTTGAAGATTGTTTCAGAAAATTTTGCACTGCATCAACCTATAAATGAGACGTAAGAATTTAATTGGAAAGCATGGCAAAGACGCATCACCAGTCAGCGTAAAAGTAAGGCTATATGTTTTAAATGTCACAGTTTTCATGGTTATCAGGATTTGTGACAAAGAGGTGGGTCTTGAAAATTTATTACAAACTCTAGCTTTTCAGACAGTTTTTTCCTTCTGAAATAGTTAAGCGACCAAGAGAATCTTACAGCAAAGTCAACTTCCATCCTAAAAAAGTTATAACAATATAACTAGCTTGCAACCCTAACAAACAATGGAAAATTGTTATAGTATTGTTTTTTGTATAGCTACCGGTTATCGTCTTATGGGCTTCTAGTAAGAATTTGTACAATTCAATAATCTTCGTTTTTATAGAATCTTTCACCTTTCCTTCTTTTAATACCTTATGTACTTCCCTAAAATCAACGGAAAAATTGAAAACAACGCTTGTATTCGAGGGAGAGTATCATAAAGCAACGAAATCGAAGATTATTAAAAGGCTTTAGAATGATTAATTAGAAGAGGTGGCTGTTAATTCGTGCAAGGCAAGCTTTCAATAATTATTCCATCCTTCAATGAGGAAAGAAGGATTAAAAATACTTTAGAGGAGTATTATAGTTACTTTTCGCGATATGAAAATAACGTGGAAATAATTGTTGTGATGGACGGATGCAGCGATCAAACGCCAAAGATTGTGAAGGAATTTTCAAGTAAACATAGTGGAATCAGATTTCTGGAGTTTCCTCAGCGCCTAGGCAAGGGAGGTGCTATTTTAGGGTCTCTTCCTTTTGTGCGGGGAGATTTCATAGGCTATGTTGATGCTGACGGGTCATCAGAAGCGAAGGAACTTTTCAAGCTTGTAACATGCGTAGAATCAGAAGGATGGGATGGCGCTATAGGTTCAAGATGGATGGATGGTGCAGAGATTGTGAAAAAGCAAACGTTATTTAGACGGTTTCTAAGTAGAGGGTTAAACGTGTTAATTAGAATTTTTTTTGGGTTAAAGTTTAAGGATACGCAGTGTGGGGCTAAGGTGTTCAAACGGACGTTAATTGAAGCTTGTTTGCCATACCTGGGTGTCACAGATTTTATGTTCGATGTAAACTTGCTTTACATCGCCACCAAGAAAGGTTTCGGGGTAAAAGAGGTTCCGTTGCGATGGAAAGATGTAACAGGGTCTAAAGTGGGTTTTGGAAATATTTTGAGGATGTTCCTGGATATCTGCAGGTTGTGGCTGAAGTATAGGTGCTTTTGATGCTGCATGTAGGCGTGGGCGTGATTGTCTACAACGAGGAGAAAAACATACTAAACCTGCTTCAGAGCATATCTAGACAAAAGCTGAAAAATGTAGTTATTGATGAAGTGAGAGTTGTTTCTTCTGGTTCTACAGATAAAACTAATGAATTGGTGTTAGCGTATTCAAAAAAGGACAGTAAAGTAAGCCTTATCGTTCAAAAGAGAAGGGAGGGAAAAGCTTCTGCAATCAGTGAGTTTCTGAGAAGAAACAAAAGTGAAATCGTAATAGTATCTAGTGGAGATGTGATTTTTAATGAAGAAACCGTGGAGAATCTGATTTCTCCGTTTATTAAGAATGGAAGAATTGGAATGAGTAGTGCAAAACCAAATCCAG
>DAOUSM010000002.1 GCA_030627225.1 Candidatus Bathyarchaeota archaeon
CATTCCGAAGATATTCCTCAACCCTTTGACCAGTATCTATACGGCTTGGGTCAGCCCTCAAAACATTGATTAGAGTTTTCGCAGATCTTAAATTATTCATAACATCTGCTGGAACTGTTACTCCCCTTTTTCGGAAATCAGTAATCATTTCCTCTAAAACTTTCCAAGCAGCCAAATAACCCATCTACTGATTCACCATTCTTACCATCGTTAAGCAACTGGCATTATAAAGGGATTCTCATCAGAAATTAATTCTAAAGACGAAACATATGGGAAAAGGTTTTTAGCCACACTATTGGAGATTTCTCCCGCAAAATCCCTTTTTTCCGCTTCTGCAATAGTGCGTATTACTTTCTAGCATGTGTGTCCAGAATGGTGCCAAAAAGCCGTGCTACTTGAACACCTACCGGAAGTCCGAGAAGTAAGCTCTTGAGGCTAACTGAATAATAATAAGCAGTGGTAGGTTCAAGATTTTTGGTTTCTTCTAGCCAAGTGCAAAAGTTTTTCACTTCTCTTTCAACTTCTGTCTGCAGTTCTCTTTTAGCCTTGAAATCAGCCTTGTCGAAGTTCTCTCTGCGTATTCTAATTGTATCAGCCATGGTTCTCTGGCTATATTCCTCGTATAATTCAAAGCTTCTTGGGTAGCGCTCTTGCATATCGTATGCTTCAAGTTTGGCCATAAATTCTTTGGTTTCGGATTCCATAAGCGAAGCTTTCTCATCTCAGTATATCTTGTTTATGAATTTTCTGTTCATATTCAGCTTCCGTAACAAAGACAACTGTTAACCATGTGCGAGTGCAGCGCAAGTTTCTAGATGCTGAGGACTGAGGGTTTGAACCCGCGATCAGTGGAGATATCACCTGCACAATTTAATCGTAACACTTGTAGCCCAGTTCGCGCGCTAGTGTTTGTGCTTCTAAATAACATTAAATCATCATGGCGCGCGCATCCAATAATAATGGAACTAGAAGAACAAACCGTTAATCAGGTATTTCTAGGTCCAACTGTGTCTTTAAACTCTTATACCGGTTTCTCACAGTGACTTCTGTGACTCCTGCTGCTTCAGCGATGTCCTTCTGTGTTTTCTTCTCGTTGTTTTGCAAACAAGCAATGTATAAGGCCGCAGCAGCCAAACCCATGGGGTCCTTGCCCGCAACAGCCCTTCTCCTTTTTGCTTCACGAAGAATTTGTATGGCGAGTCCTTGAGTTTTACCTGAAATTCCTGTTCTTTCAGCAATCTTTGAGATGTAGGTGAGCGGATCGGCAATGGGCATCTGTATGTCAAGTTTACGAAGCAAGAGCCTATAGCAACGAGCAACATCCTTCTTTTCAACTAAGCTTGCTTCTGCAATCTCTCGTAGGGTTCTCGGGGTTCCGCTTCCACGGCAAGCCGCATAAAGCGCAGCGGCAGCAATAGCTGCAATAGATCTGCCACGCACCAAATCCTTGTCCAAAGCCTTACGATAGATGACTGCAGCCTTTTCCTTGACAGGCCTAGGAATGTAGGTTTTGTCAGAAAGGCGATCCAGCTCCGTCATGGCTTGAGCCAGGTTTCTGTCAATTGAAGAGTGCATTCTTGAGCGTATCTGCCATTTCCTTAAACGCCACATCTGAAGCCTTGTGGGAAGAGAAAGTTTACGTCCAAAGGCATCACGGTTCACGCGCCCTATGGTTGTGGACAACCCTTTATCGTAGACAGAATAGGAAGTAGGCATTCCCACACGACTTCTAGACGCTTTCTCCTGTAGAGTGAAAGCCCGCCACTCCGGACCCTTATTCATCATTTGTTTCCGAAGAACTAGACCGCAGTCTCCACAGATGGTCTCCCCCGTGTCATAGTCATGGACAAGGTTTAAGCTACCGCATTCAGGACACTTTTCCACAGTTCGCAATATGATTTCTTTTCTTTGCATAATTTTCCACTCCGCGATTTTGACGTGAAAAAACCATTACTATTGTTGTTCTTCATCACAATCAGAATCAAAAACCGTACATGGCACCGCATTTATAATATTCTCAGCATCACTTATATACGTTGGCTGAGGTATAGCGCTGCTATCCCTCCCAACTAGACTTTTAGTAGAGTTTGCCCACGTATTTTGTGAGCCCCAATAACTTCTTTAACTGTTTAGCGCGCGCTTCGACAAACTCATTAGACTAAGGATTTAAAAAACATCAATTCGCCAAAACTCCGAATCGTGCGCGCGAGCGAGTAAAGGCACTAATTAATAAGAAGAAAGTGGATGCCGTCTTCAAGTATGGAGAGAGCGTTTAGGCCCATATCTTATCTGCTTCTTCTTCATGCTTTAGCCGACGGCTTTCGATTCTGCGCACATATTCGAAAGGCATAGTCGCTCGATGCAAAGCTTCTTTTAACGTGAAAGGATCCATGGCGTCTGCAAGTTGAGTAGCCCGCCAATGCCTCTGCGTGTGATTCATTATTTCCAAGTTTTTGCACATCTGCCATGCTCTCTGCCGAGTTATAGCTCACACTTAGGGTTCGAATATGTAACCGGCGATTTTAACGACGGAGGCAAAATCTTCCGCAAAAGAAAGTAGAAACTTAAACTAAAAGCGAGAATCGATAGGAAAAGGTTTTTAGTTTAGTTGTTATATGAAAGTCTGCAAGTGGTTTAGGATACTGTGAGGAATTTATAATGTCTATGTTTGCAGCACCAGGAGCGTATGACCGTGCCATAACGGTTTTTTCACCGGACGGTCGGCTGTTTCAAGTTGAATATGCAATGGAATTGGTCAACCGTGGGGCAACAATTTTGGGGATAAAGTGCTCAGAAGGAGTTGTTTTAGGAGCTGAAGAAACTGTTGAAGCCCTTGAAGAGTCAGAATATTCTTGGAAAATTTTCAAAATTGATGATCACATAGGAACAGCCATAGTTGGTTTAAGCTCTGATGCAAGAATATTAATAGATCAGGCACGGATATACGCACAAAGTAACAGATTAACTTATGATGAACCAATAGATGTGGAAGTGGTAACTAAAAGAATATGCGCCATAAAACAGCTTTACACACAACATGCGGGCGTAAGACCCTTCGGAGTTTCAATAATCCTCGGCGGAGTGGACAAAACAGGAAACCGCCTATTCGGAACGCATCCAAGCGGAACATATAGAGGCTACAAGGCTACAACCTATGGAGCAGGGAGGGAAACGGTAATCAACATATTAAAAGAGGAATACCGCGAGAATATGAGCCTTGAAGAGACCATAAAGCTTGGAGTGAAATGTTTGGTAAAAGCCTTAGAAGCGAGGCAACTTCCGCCTAGGATAAAAATAGCGGTTATCCAATCAGCGACTAAGAAACTGGAGTTGCTCAGCGACGAAAAAATTGAAGAATACGTTAAGGAGCTAGGCAAGGGTAAGTGAAATAGGGATGGGTGAAAAGTATACTATTGCACGTTTCACAAAAGGTAATGAACACTTCGAAGTTCTTGTAAAGCCTGAAAAGGCATTAGACTATCGCATGGGAAAAATATCTGCGATAACAGAAGTTTTGGTTGCTGAAACAATATTCTTGGATGCGAACAAAGGCACAAGGGTATCAGAAGAAGCCCTTCGCAAGGTCTTTGGAACAACAGAATCGTTGAAGGTGGCGGAAGTAATCCTGAAAAGGGGAACACTACAGCTGACAACTGAACAGCGAAGGAAAATGATTGAGGACAAAAGAAAGCAGATAATAGCCTTCATATCACGACAGTGCGTTGACCCGAGAACGAATCTTCCGCATCCACCGTTACGCGTGGAACGAGCCATGGAACAAATCCACTATTCAATAGACCCCTTTAGGACTGTGGAAGAACAAGCGAAGGAAATAATAAAACTCTTGCGGGCAGTTCTACCATTGAAAATGGAGCAAGTTTCAGTAGGCGTCCGCATACCAGCAGAATACGCAGCCAAAGCCTACGGAACAGTGAAGAGTTTTGGAACAATAAAACGTGAAGAATGGCGTGCAGACGGTTCATGGTATGGGATACTCGAAATGCCAGCAGGCCTATATGGTCCATTCCTAGAAAAAATCGGAGAGATAACCAAAGGAAACGCAGAAGCAAAAATAATCTCCTAAATGGTTTATTATGAACTATTGGATGCGTGAGTTATGCCAACATTTTTTGAAAGAAGACAACTTGTAACACCCGGAGATCTACTTGCAGAAGGCCAATACATAGCCGGTGAAAACACATACAAAGAAGATGATAAAATTTATGCTTCAAGGATAGGAGTTGTGGAATACCAAGACAAAAAAGTAAACGTTGTGGCCCTAAGAGCCTTCTACGTCCCAAGAGTGGGGGACACCGTCATAGGAACCATTGTGGAAGTTGGTTTCAACGGGTGGATGGTGGACATAAACTCGCCGTATTTGGCACTTCTAAGGGCGTCAGATGTCCTAAGCAGACCGTTTAAACCACAAAAAAATGACCTATCAGAAGTTCTCGATGCAGGAGACTTGGTAATAGCAAAGATAATTGCCTATGATAGAGCACATAATCCACAACTAACAGTTAGCGAACCTGGACTAGGAAAAATAACCCGTGGGCAAGTTGTAAAAGTCACTCCAACAAAAATTCCCCGCGTGATAGGTAGAAAAGGCTCAATGGTATCCATGATAAAACAGGAAACAGGCTGCCACATAATCCTTGGACACAACGGAATCATATTAATCACTGGTAAAAGCCTTGAAAATGAACAATTGGCAATAATGGCAATACGTAAAATTGAGGAGGAATCCCACACAACCGGTTTAACAGACCGCATAGTCCAAATGATTAAGAAAGAAAAAGAAAAGGGCAAACAAAAGGAGGAAGATAAAAATGAGTCAGAAACTTGAAAAATTAATTGATAAAAAAGGTTTAAGGTTAGATGGAAGAAAACCAGATGAATTAAGACCGATAAAAATTGAGGTAGGTGCCTTATCAAACGCGGATGGTTCAGCATACATCCAGCAAGGGAAAAATAAGATTCTGGCAGCTGTTTATGGCCCAAAAGAATTACATCCGAAACACTTGGCACTCCCAGATCGAATGGTTTTAAGATGCCGCTATCATATGGCACCTTTCTCTGTTCAAGAACGTAAATCACCAGCACCATCAAGACGGGAAATAGAGCTCTCAAAAGTCATTAGAGAATCCCTTGAACCCTCTATTTTCATCGAATACTACCCACGAACATCCATAGACCTTTTCATCGAAGTTTTGCAGGCTGATGGGGGAACAAGATGCGCAAGCATCACAGCGGCATCATTAGCTTTGGCAGATGCAGGCATTCCGATGCGGGATTTGGTGGCGGCTTGTGCTGCTGGAAAAGTTGATGGCACAATAGTGTTAGATTTAATGGATACCGAAGACAAGGTAGGAACTGCCGACGTCCCTGTGGCTTTAATGCCTAATCTCAACGCAATAACGTTGCTGCAAATGGATGGAATCTTGACCCTTGAAGAATTTGAAAAAGCTGTTAATCTAGCCCTCGAAGGATGTCGAAAAATCTACACGATGCAAAAGGAAGCGTTAAAAGCTAAATATATAGCCGTTAAGGAGGTTGAGGAATAATGTCATCTATAGTTGTTCGTGTAAAGCAGAAACAGATTGCACAGTTAATCGCTAAAGGAAAACGTTTGGATGGTAGAGGCTTAACCGATTATCGTGAAATAAAAGTTGAACAAGGAGTAATCGAACGTGCGGAGGGCTCAGCGAGAGTTCTTCTTGGAATGACAGAAGTTATGACTGGGATAAAAATTGAAATTGGCCAACCGTACCCAGACACGCCCAACGAAGGTGTTTTAACAGTAAACGCCGAGCTTGTACCATTGGCGTCGCCAACCTTTGAGCCTGGACCACCAGACGAGAATTCAATAGAGCTTGCCAGAGTTGTTGACAGGGGAATAAGAGAATCAAAAGCCATTGATTTAGAAAGATTGTGCGTTGAGCCTGGAAAGAAAGTGTTTATCGTCTTTGTGGACGTTTACGTGCTCAACCATGATGGAAACCTGATAGATGCTTCAGCCTTAGCTGCTATTGCTGCCTTACTCAACACGAAAATGTTTAAGTATGAAATTGAAGAAGGCGAAGTGAAAATTAAACCGGGTTATACTCCGCTTCCAATAAGGAAGCGTCCAATAGCGGTTACTTTCGCGAAAATAAACGACAAACTTGTTGTTGATCCATGGCTTGAAGAAGAACAGATAATGGATGCTAGACTCACGATGACCATTGATGATGACGGCAACATATGTGCAGTACAGAAAGGGGGAAGCGGATACTTCACACCGAAACAAGTATTAGAAGCCGCTAAAATAGCCAAGGAGAAAGCTGAAGAAATACGCAAAAAACTAAAATGGTGAAAACCCAAATGGGGAAAAGAACCAAAAAGGTGGGGCCAACACGCGGGTTAGGCTCCCGTTACGGGGCCACCGTCAGAAAGCGCTACATTAAAGTAGTCACGGGAATGAAGAAGCCTCACAGATGCCCTCAATGTGGGCTTCCGCGAGTAAAAAGGATAAGTGTTGGCGTTTGGAAATGCAGAAAATGCGGATTCACTTTTACTGGAGGAGCATACACCCCCACCACAAAGCTCGGAGTAGTGGCAAAGCGTGCGGCCAAGGGAGTGCCTACAGAAGAGGTAGCAACAACGAAAGAAGCTGAATAACGTCTTTTCCAACTTACTTTAGTGATTTAAACATTGGCTAAAACTTCATTCATATTGCTAACCACTTCGCGAAGACCAACAAAGAACATGAGGACATTTTGCAGAGACCTCTCGCATACTTTCCCTAACATTGTGCGAATAAACCGAGGCAAACTAAGCATGGAAGGAATAGCTGAAAAAGCGTTGGAGTTTGACGCAGAAAAAACCGTGATTGTGGACAGATGGAAGGGAGGACTGGGAAAAATACAGTTTTTCAGAATAAGTGAAAAGGGTTTGGATGCTGTTCCACCATTAATCTATATAAGAGACATAAAGCTGCGGAGAGATTTCAGAGAGAACACGCCGAAGGGAAGAAGGATAAAATCCGTCGCAATGGCATCTTCCCGAAAGGCTTCCTCAGAGGTTAAAAGGCTTGAAAATGCTTTGTCAGAATTCTTCGGCATTCCAATCCTTCCGTTTGACGAAGTCGTTAATAGAAAATATGACGCTGCAATGCAGATTTCAGCAGACCTCTCAAACTGCATAATTATCACCTTTAAGCTTATCCCAAAGCTTGTTGAGGTGGGTCCGCAGCTTAGGGTATCACATCTGGTTTGGGAGTTGATTCGATGAAGGCAAACGCCCATTTGCATTTGAAGTTTCCTTCCGAAAAGTATTTAGAGATAGTTTTTAAGGCTTTGGAACCAGAAGTTAGGAAGCCTCCAACAATGCGCTCTCAGACGATTTTGGAGAAAGAAGGCAACTTTTTGGTTTTAAGGATTGAAGCTAAGGATACTGTTGCTTTGCGTGCTACGGTAAACGCTTATTTAAGATGGATAAATTCTATGACGAAGGTTTTAGAAGTTTTGGAAATGTCATAGCCACTTGCTCATTTTAATGAAGTCAACATTCCACATTCTTTGTGTAAATAAGCCTCAGGGGGCGATGAGCATCACACATTTAGAGTAGTATCACTAGAAAAGTAAATATTCAATCGTTATAAGCTACCTAGTCAGAAAATGCTTAATTAATGGCTTTAACGTATTGCTGTGCAGATGGAAGGGTAAAAAGTGAGCGAAGAAATTTCAAAACTTCCACCCCAAGTTCAAGAGCGTTTGCTAAGGCTTCAACAGCTACAGCAGACTCTCCAATCAGTTTTGGCACAAAAACAGCAAGTAGAACTCGAACTAACAGAAATTGAACAAGCCCTAAGCGAATTAGAGAAACTAGCTGACAACGCAGTCATATACAGGGCAATCGGCTCCCTTCTAGTAAAGGCAGAAAAAGCAAATGTAACCGCTGATTTAAACGAGCGAAAGGAACTCCTCAACATGCGAGCCACAGTTCTTGGAAAGCAGGAGGGACGCCTACGAGGACAACTAAAGGATTTGCAGGCTAAACTCCAACAGGACTTAAGTCCTGTTTCTCCTTCTAGCCGCTAACTGATTAGGTGAAAATTGTGGAAGAATTGGGCATACCGGAGTTAACCAGCGAACAAATTGAAGAACTCTGCTCAATCGCAGAGAAAACCGCCAGAGAATACGTCCTATCAAAAGTTCAGCCAAAAAGAATAGAGGCACTCAACATAAGTGTTGAAACCGAAGGAACAAAGCCTGTGACGCTTACAGTTGATGTTAATGTTTCCCTTTCACCTTTAATGAAAAATTTTGATGTGCAAAAGCTTGTTGACGAAGCAGTAAAAGAAGCCTTCGCCTCAGCCGAAAAGTATTTGAGGGAACTGAAATGTCATTCACAGAAATAATCAAAATTTTAGATGAGGCAGATGCCAAGCTCATTGTCTTGTTATGTCATCATAACGCTGACCCAGATGCAATCTGTTCAGCCTACGCCTTCGCAAGCCTATTAAAACGTTTTAAACCGAATCTTGAGGTTGAAATCGGAGCGGCCCAAGGAATAAGCCGACTTTCAAAGCATCTCCTTAAACATTTGCCGATAGAAGTGAAAACGCAGTCCAACGTAGAAAACGCAGATGCAATAGTGCTGCTTGACACCAACACTATTCAGCAATTGAACAATTTGGCTGAAAAGGTGAAAGCATCAAAGGCGCCAATCATAGTCATTGACCATCATGCAGCCCACCCGGAAACAGAAAAACTGGCAAAACTGTGCATAACAAACGAGAAAACCTCTTCCACATGCGAGATAATTTACAACTTCTTTAAGCAAATGAGCATCAAGCCCTGTGAAAATGAGGCCAAAACACTGTTTTTAGGCATAGCCTTTGACACACGTCATTTTATCTTAGCCAACTCATCCACACTAAAGACTATTGCTGAGTTGATTAACGCTGGTGTAAACGCACAAGAAGCCTTGTCTCTACTTTCTCTGCCCATGAACTTTTCAGAACGCGTCGCAAGGCTAAAGGCTTGCAGAAGAGCCAAACTCTTTAAGATAGGCGAATGGATAATCGCGTTTTCGCACGTTAGTGCTTATCAAGCATCAGCGGCAAGGGCAATAATCAACTTAGGAGCCCACGTAGCTGTTGTGGCGGGACAGAAAAACGAAACTTTAGAAGTCAGTTTACGTTCTACCCGCGAATTTTACGAGAAAACAAGCATCCACCTTGGAAGGGATATAGCCAAGCCTTTAGGAGAATACCTCCATGGCATGGGCGGTGGGCATTCTACTGCCGCTGGAGTCAATGGAGTGGGAGAAATTGAAACTGGTCTTAAACGTTGTTTAAGGCTTTTAAAGGAAAGATTAGTTTTAACCCAAAACTAAGTAGCTACTCTTAAATGAACAAATAACTCGCTTAAAGGTAGGCAGGCACTACCAGCATGACAATAATCGAAGCAAAAAATCTCACGTACACTTACCCCGGTGTAACAAAACCATCGATTATTGATGTTTCCATAAAAATAGCGAAGGGAGAGTTTGTCCTAATTACTGGTCCAAGTGGATGCGGGAAAACGACCCTTTGCCGATGCTTTAATGGACTAATCCCACACTTTTACCAAGGCGAGCTGAAAGGTGAAATAACAGTCGCTGGGCTTAAAGTTGTTGAAACCCCGATTCATAAGCTGGCAACGCATGTAGGTCTCGTTTTTCAAAATCCGGAAAACCAGCTTTTCGCTTTATCAGTGGAAAAAGATGTGGCTTTTGGACTTGAAAATTTCGGAGTCGCAAGGGAGGAAATGCGTAAAAGGGTGGACTGGGCGTTGAAGCTTACGGGCATGTGGGACTTGAGGGAAAGGGCGCCCCATGAACTTTCAGGTGGGCAGCAACAACGTGTGGCGATTGCCTCTGTTTTAGCCATGCAGCCAGAAGTGATAGTCTTGGATGAACCAACATCCTTTCTTGACCCTCTGGGAGCAAAGAAGATATTTGAAGTTATTTACGAGTTGAACAGAAAGCTTGGAATTACAATAGTGCTTGTTGAACACAGACTTGACTTAACCTCAAAATATACAGATCACATTGTAGTAATGGATGAAGGAAAAGTTGTTCTTGATGGAGAGCCACGTGAAATTTTAAGCTCTGAAGAAGCCCGCCTAATTGGAGTTGGAATCCCAAAAGCAACACGTCTTTACCAAATACTTCAGAAAGACGGAAAAATAAAACTTGGCAACACCATTCCGTTGTGTTCGAATGAAATGGCATTCATGCTAAGGGAGGTTCTCAAGAGCTAATGATCGAAGTTAGAGATGTCTATTTCACTTACCCAAACGGTGTAGAAGCATTAAAAGGAGTATTCTTAACAATCAAAAATGGTGAGTTCGTAGCCATAATGGGAGAAAATGGCGCTGGAAAAACAACATTAGTGAAGCATTTTAATGGGTTACTTAAGCCGACCAGCGGAAGCGTATTCGTTGATGGCGTAGACACAGGAAAAGTTAGCGTTGCAACCCTAGCCAGAAAAGTTGGATTCGTCTTTCAGAATCCAGACCATCAGCTTTTCAGCGAAACAGTTGAGGAAGAAATAGCCTTTGCGCTAAAGAACTTCGGGTTTAAAGAAACAATCATAAAAAGGCGGGTGACATGGGCTCTAAACCTTTTGGGCTTGGCGCAGTACAGGAAAACTTCACCATTCATGCTCAGCGGTGGAGAAAGAAAACGTGTAGCTTTGGCTTCGGTTTTGGCTTGGAACCCGAAAATATTGATATTGGATGAACCAACAATAGGACAGGACTACCAGCAAAAGGAGAAACTTCGCCAATTCATCCTGCAGATGAAAACTCAGAGAAAAACGGTAATCATTGTTACACATGACGTGGAGTTCGTGGCTGAATGTAACCCGAGGGTTATGTTGATGCGAGAAGGAAGAATTGTAGCTGATGGTGAGGCACGGAAAGTTCTTACAAATCCTGAAATTTTGACCGAAGCATCAATTGTGCCGCCGCAAATAGCGCAAATCTTTATACAATTATCAGATTTGGGGCTTCCAAAAGATGTTATTGACGTTTATGAGGCACGGGAGATACTGCTTAACGTCTTGGAGAGACAAGCAAAATGAGCGTTTTTGATGGACTTAGATTTCGAAGGGTTTACTCTCCCGTTCACAACCTAGACCCGAGAATAAAATTTATCTATGTTTGCGCAATTTTTGCAGCTGCAGTAATCTTTTGGGAGCTGCCACCATTAATAATACTCTTCTTAATACAGATTCCATTCATCATCTTGGCTGGCGTTAAACATGAGTGGCTTCGTTCCATGCGAGGAGCAGCATTCTTAGCCACAATAATTTTCCTAACCAACTTTATCTTTTCATTTATAAACGCTGGCTACGTTGTTGCAGCCTCCAGTGTGGAATATGCCCTTGCTATGACTTTACGCTTCATAGTGCTTGTCGAATCCTTCTCCGTTTTCTTCTTAACAACCTCGCCAGATCATTTGGGCTTAGCCTTAGAACAAACACGCATACCCTACGAGTTCTGTTTCGCCTTCACAACCGCCGTGCGTTTTGTCCCTGTTCTAGCGGAGGAGGCCCAAACAATTATGGATGCCCAAAAAGCGAGAGGCTTGGAACTTGAACGTGGAAACTTCCTAAAGAGAATTAGGAATTACATTCCAATACTTATACCATTGATTGTGAGCGCAATTCGCAGAAGTCTAGAACTGGCTGAAGCCATGGAGTCCCGGGCATGGGGAGCAACCAAAAACCGCACAAACCTATACGTGCTCGAGATGCACAGAGGAGACCTCGTTTTGATGGTTGTAACTATTGGAATTTTAGCAACTGCAATTTATGTTCGTCTATTCTTTGGGATTCCATCCTTAAATGAACTTTTGGGAAGCTTGTTTTAAACCGCAAGATTTTTAATATAGGCATTTGTGTAATGGGTTTTTCGGAGCTCGAAAAGGTTGGAATGGTTGAAGGCGGCGACGGAGGAAATAGTTTCCGGCATTAAGCGTTCAATTGAAGAACTTAACATGAAAGAAGTTGAACGGCTTATTGAACTTCTGCTCAAGGCGAAGGATAAGAGAATTTTCATTATAGGTATGGGAAGAAGCGGATTTGTTGCGAGAGCCTTTGCTTTGCGCCTAATGAATCTGGGTTTCAACGTCTATTTCCTAGGCGAAACCATCACACCAGCTGCGGAAAAAGGAGACCTTCTAATAGCTATTTCCGGCACAGGAGCAACAAAAATCGTTTTAACCGCAAGCGCAGCCGCTAAAGAAATTGGAGCAACAGTCATTGCCATCACATCCTTTCCAGAGTCTCCTCTAGGTCAGATAGCCGATCACATCGTAACTGTTAGGGGAAGGACAAAGATGGGCTGGCCTAGGGAAGAAGATTACGTAGCTAGGCAAATTATTGGTGAGCGAGAGCCCTTATCCCCTCTGGGAAGCATTTTCGAGAATAATTGCATGGTGTTTTTGGACGGTTTGATTGTGGAGTTGATGCATCGGTTAGGGCGAACTGAGGAGGATTTAAAGCGTAGACATGCAACAATAGAGTAGAAATAATGATTTGGGGCGTGTGGGGATATTCGCAAGAAGTGGAAAAAGAAAAGGATGCGTCGACAGAAGAAGAAAAGACAGAAAAGACGGGCAAGATATAAGTAAGCTAACATTTGAAAGTAATTTTTTTGAAATAATCTTTTCTAAGTTTTTCCGCCAGCTTACCATTTTCAAGAATTAATGGTCCACGATATCCGCAATTTCTACATTCCCAAATAGACCATAATTGCGGTAGACCAGAGGCCCAAAATATATTACTTGGACCGCATTTGGGACAAAAACGCACAGTTTGCCTTTTAGACTTAGGTTTTGATTTAGCGTTCTCTGCTCCATCAAAAGTGTGGGAGGATTCTGACTTCCTTTTCATAGTTTTCTTAAGTAACCGTTTCTTGGGAAGTTTAGGCTTGCGAACACGTTCGGCATCCTTCGCTTTTATTTTCGTGTTCAAACTAAACCTACCAAGAGACAAGGTGTATTTTCTTTCTATTAAAATTGGTTGTTTTTGATAATGGTTAATGTTAAGCACGCTAAAGATTAGACATGCATATAACTTATTAAGACTTGCGACACACTATATCAATGGATATTCCATCTTACACAATGGATGAAGAACAAACAGTATTAACGGTGAAAAAATGCCTAAAACTTCCAAAGCCGTAGAGAAGCCAGAAGTAGGCATACTAATAGAAGGAGGAGGTAAAAAACCAGCTGTTTTCAGAGAAGTCTATGCTATTCAAGAACCTTATGTCTATGCGGCAATAGTTAAAGATTCGGAAACACAAAAAATAATGTATGAAGTCGTAGAACCAACGCTGCGAAAAGATGAGGAAGAACGGCTAAGGGAAATAAAGACGTTTTTAATGGAAGAGGTGGACGTAAACCTAAAAGAAATAGAAACTAGGGAGAAGGCGGAAAACTATCTGAAGGAAAAAGCAAAGGAAATCATCAAAAGATACCACATAAAAGTTCCACCTGAAGCTGTAGACAAACTCATATACTACATAATACGCGACTTCATAGGCTATGGAAAAATAGACCCTCTAATGAAAGACCATTTAATTGAGGATGTATCGGCAGACGGCGTAAACATACCGATCTATGTTTGGCATAGAATATACGAGTCGCTGCCGACAAACATAATATTTAATGAGGAAGCTGAACTAAACTCTTTCATAATTCGATTAGCGTACTTAGCAGGAAAAAACATCTCCATAGCATCTCCAATTTTGGACGCATCGCTTCCTGATGGAAGCCGTATACAACTGACATATGGAAGCGAAGTCACCAGAAGGGGCTCAACATTCACAATTCGACGCTTCAGATTTGACCCATTAACAATTTCAGATTTGATAACATTCAATACAGTTTCCTCAGAGATGGCAGCGTACCTTTGGTACATAATAGAAAACAGAGCCTCAGTTATTGTGGCCGGCGGCGTTGCAGCTGGAAAGACAACGATGCTGAACTGTTTATCAATGTTCATCAAGCCCGAAATGAAAATAGTGAGCGTAGAAGATACACAAGAGCTTAACCTTCCACATGAGAACTGGATACCGTCAGTTGTAAGGTTAGGCTTCGGACATGAAGACAAAAAGGGAGGAAGCATAACTCTATTCGACTTATTGAAGGCAGCTGTCAGACAAAGACCAGACTACATAATTGTAGGTGAAGTCCGTGGAGAAGAAGCCTACACACTGTTTCAGGCAATGGCAACAGGCCATCTTGGAATGAGCACAATACACGCGGAATCAGTTGAAGCCGTAATAAATCGTTTAGAATCCGAACCGATGAACATTCCAACCCCACTCATAGCAATGATGGATGTCATAATGGTTATGGCGAGGACAGAAATTGAAGGAAGACCAGCAAGAAGAGCAACCACAACAACAGAAGTTTTAGAGCTTAACCGAAAAACAAAGAGAATACTAGCCGAAGAGGTTTTCAGCTGGAACCCGAGGGAAGACAAGTTTGTTTTTTCCGGCCATAGCAGTCTTTTAGAGAAACATATGAAGAAATTGGGCGTAAATGAAGAAGATATCAAACGTGAACTACATCGTAGAAAGACTGTTTTGGAATGGATGGTTCGTAAGAACATTCGCCGCTATACTGATGTCGCAAACATGATTCGAGAATACTATGCTAACCCAAACCGTGTTTACCAGAAAGCCAGAGTGGGACTGAAATGAAAAACAGAAAAGCCCTCGAAAGAATTAAAAATTTTTTCACCCGTCTTAAAACAAGAGTTAAGCCGAAAGCATCACAAGAAACATTTAAGCTCACACTTGAAAAACCGCATTCCATAGCTTACCAGTTCGTTGGAGGAAAAACTGACCGTATTCTGCCACTTTTTGAGGATTTAGACTTAAATCTGCAGAGGTCAGGGTTAAAGACTAATTTTAAGGCTTACGTTAGCCTAATATTTTTTGCCACTATTTTGATTTCATTTGCTACATTAATACTTATTCCATGCTTGCTTGTTTTCGTTTTTAATACGTATCTTTTGTCAGCGGTTTTGTTTGGTGTTGGCGGAAGCCTCTTCGCAGTGGCATTTTCAATAATTGGATTTTACGTTTACCCTATTTATCGTGCTGACAAGCTTAGAAGGGAGTTAGAGGACGAGTTGCCTTTTACAACTGGCTATATGGCAATTCTCGCGAGCGCTGGTGTTTCTCCAGAAAAAATGTTCTATTCACTTTCGAATCTCAGCGTACCTTTGGCTGTTTCCGCGGAAGCTAAAGATGTTGTCAGAGATGTGAATCTCTTCGGTTTGGACATAATCTCTGCTTTAGAGAAGACTTCGAAAAGAGCGCCTTCTGAGAGATTCCGCGAAATGCTGGAAGGATTTATCTCGACAATACATTCTGGCGGAAATCTGTCAGCTTATCTGCGTGGAAAGTCTAGGCAGTACATGAAGCTGAAGAGAATAAGCCTAAGCAAGTTTTCCGACACCTTGTCCATTTTATCAGAGTTCTACGTGGCTTTGCTTGTCACAGGACCTTTACTCTTCGTTATCATGCTTGCGGTTATGGCTATGCTCGGCGGTAGCCTAGGCATACTGAGCCCGGACCTATTACTAAGCGTAATCACCTATCTGGGAATCCCGTTAGGTTCCATAATATTCCTAATAATTTTGGACGCTATTTCGCCTAGATGGTAATAGAAAATGCCGAAAATAGAGAAGCATGAGAAAAAATTTGCGTGGTTTGTCTCGTTTTCCTTAGCTGTAGCCATGATTTTATTTGCCTACTTCATGTTTTGGGGAACCGTAGCATTCGATGAATTTGTTTTCTTCGCCGTCATAATTGCCGTGTTCCCTCCAGCAATCCTAAACTATGTGGATTATAAGTGGAGAAAAGCCGTAGACGAGCATTTACCAGACCTTTTCAGAAGCATAGTTCAAGCCCAAGAGACGGGTATGACTCTTCCTCAAGCCTTAGAGGAAACCTCTAAGAGAGATTACGGTCCGCTTACGGTTGAATTAAAAAAAATGACGGCGCAAATTTCTTGGGGAATGTCCTTTGAAGAGGCTCTTTTGGCTTTGGGAAAACGTGTTAACACAGTGCTCATGCAAAGAACTGTACCAATGATAATTGAGGCAAGCCGTTCTGGAGGCCATGTGGAGAGGGTTTTTGACCCAATGGGTAAGTTTATACAGACAACGCTTCTGCTTGATAAGGAACGGCGAAACCAGACAAGACCATACATTGCAATAATTTACGTGGCCTTTTTTGTATTCTTATTCACAATCATACTGCTTTTCAAGTCGTTCTTCACGGGCATAGAGGGCTTACCAATACTTGGGACGGCATTGATGACACCTGAAGGAATACAGCGAATGTTCTTTCACATGACATCCATTCAAGCCTTCTTTGGAGGAATTGTCGCCGGAAAAATGGGAGAAGGAACTATAAACGCTGGACTGAAACACAGCCTAATCCTCTTGCTTTGCGGGTACATAGCCCTAAAGCTTTTCTTGTGAGGTGGAGAAAATGACGGGAAGGTTTAGGAGATTTTTCCGTGATAAACGGGCTATAACCCCCGTGTTAAGCAACCTTTTGCTCACCGTTGTGGCTGTTGCTGCCATGTCAATTGCTGCAACCGCTACATATGTAATTACAACTAATCTTCGGGAAACCATGAGCGAACGCATTATCATAGAGGATTTATGGTTTAATCCATCAACCGGCAAAATCAGCGTCTACCTTCGCAACACCGGGAAGGTTGCTGTTCACGTTTCAACCGTTTACATCAATCACACATCTCAGCCTCTCAACTCATCTTTCAGTTTAGAAATAAGTGAGCACGGCTGGCTTAACATTTCATACAGTTGGGTCTCCGGCAGCCTATACTATGTAGATATTGTTACAAATAGGGGGACGCATGTTGGAGGCTATTATAAAGCGCCTTAAACATAACAAGCATGGAGTAAGCAACGTAATAGTCGTCATGTTAAGCCTAGTCCTAATAGTAGTTATAGTTGCTAACGTGGTACTATGGAGTTACCAGATGAACCAGTTTGACTGGGAGAGAATGCAAGAGAAAATTGAAATAGTTGAGGTAAAAAGCGGAGACTCGGTCTCATCTTTTACTTTTAAGAATGAAGGTCCTTTAACTGTGCATGTTGTTTCACTTTGGGTTGTTAATTCTACTTACCATAAACGTTATGACGTAGATTTTTTTGTGAACTCTGGAGAAAACTTGACATATATTCGAACAGATGTAAGTCTGCCAGCTGAAAACTTCTTAGTTAAAATTGTAACGGAAAGAGGAAACACAGCGGTGTTCACGAGCTACTAAACCGAATTTTTGCTCCTGTTTACTTTAATTTCGTTATTCTTTCTCAAGCATTTTATCTTTTAATGCTTTTATTGCTTCTTTCTGGTTTTTCGCTTCAATTATTTTTATGTTGTATAATTTCGCCATTTTCTTTCCGTTTTCACTCATTTTCGGAATTGCGATTAAGTAGGCGTTGTCTGGGGAAACGTCAAACATCTTAGCAAATAGTGCGATTACCGGTTGCTCTGGCACAACATTTTCTGTTGATGATGCCAAATCGATAACCGTTACCTTTCTTGCTACGTCACCTTTGTAAGCCACTATGTCAAACATGTGATTTGCACCGGACTTGCCC
>DAOUSM010000069.1 GCA_030627225.1 Candidatus Bathyarchaeota archaeon
AATCCAACAGGACATGTGTTCCCTAAGGAGGACCTCGAAATAATAGCCGAGGTCGCGCAAAAAAACAACTTAATAGTTTTCGCGGACGAAATATACGAGAAACTTGTTTATGATGATGCAAGACATATCAGTATAGGTTCCTTCCCCGGAATGGAAGACAGAACCATCACAGTGAACGGTTTCTCAAAGGCATACGCAATGACTGGATGGAGGATAGGCTATGTGGTCGCTGAAAAGAAACTCTCAACAGCGTTGCGTAAACTTCATTATTACACAACCCTCTGTCCAAATGCGATTTCGCAAAAGGCTGCTCTCGCTGCATTGACGGGCCCACAGGATTGCGTTCAAGAAATGGTTATAGAATACGACAGAAGAAGAAAATTGGTAATTAACGAACTTAATAAGATCAAGTCTTTATCCTACACAATGCCAAAAGGAGCATTTTACGTTTTTCCAAATTTTTCAAGCATCGAAAAATCGGATGAGGCAATGGCGTCATATCTATTAGAGAAAGCTAGGGTCGTGACGGTGCCTGGTTCAGGCTTCGGAAAAGCCGGTGAAGGACATTTGAGAATATCGTACTCCGTTTCTTATGAACAAGTTAAGGAAGGGATGAAGCGAATCAGAGAGTGTCTAGGGTCTAGAATGTAAACTACATTGCGCTTAGGCAGACGTATACCCAGAGACCCGCTTTGTTATAGTGACTATACCTTTTTCTGCATCTACTTTGACGAAGTCGCCAGTATGAATGGTTTCGAAAGGATCCTGCTCTAATCTATCCACGAGAGGAACTTTTGCTATCACTGCACTAACAATGAGCACTGTTTCTACATCCTTAACAATCAGTGCTGTAGGAGCAACGTTATTTGATGCTAGTTTAAAGAGTCCGTCTATCTGAACTACAGAACTGGCTTTTCCCGATGGAAATACAAGTACCTTATTTGCAAGGTTCTTTCCCTCCAGTTCATGACCTCTTTCTCTAACTATACCTGTTTTAGGATCTGTGAGGTAGAAGCAGATTGGCTCATGGGAAACTAGAGCCTCACCCTCTCCATAGCCACCTACAATTTTGTGACATCTTAAAGTGATTTCTGAACCTTTCATCTCCGTTCCCCCTTGATTGCGGCTTCAACGCAGTCTTGTAGCCTCGCCACCGTAGCCTCTTTAAATCTCCTATAGTAGGCACATTTGGGCGAGTCCGTAATACCAACTTTATCTCTATATGCATGCCAGCATGGCTCGTCTATGCATGTATCTGCTACGACGTGTCCACCGGCCCTCTCTATGACGCTCACGTAACCCATCCTTTCGGCTAAAAGCTTAGTGGTAGCCGATGTGCAAACCCAAAATGATACGTCACGATGTATCTTTTTTCCTTCCAAGAGTCTTGCAACTTCTCCTACCTGTTTAAGCGTATAATGCGGACATCCAAGCATGACAAGGTCTATTTTTCCACTTGTCGTTTGAAGTTCTTCTTGGACTCGTTTAAGTTCGTGATCTGTCACGGTGATTTTGTCCTTTGGGATGTCACCTTGAAAGGCCTCTTTAACGGTTGGTGCTTCAACGGTAAATCCATGTATGTGAAACATGGATATGGCTCCAGACGTGTTCAACATTGCACAAAGGTTTATCAGTTCCTCCGTTATCGGCCGCTTTGATATACCAGTGAATACAGGAATTCCGTAACCAATCTGTTTACCAACATAGTAGCCTAAGAGGGTATAATCGAACTCATCCTCTAGGGTTGCTTCCACCTTCACTAAGAATGTGCCCCTACGGTTTTCTTTAAAGTGTAAGCCATATTCTGGTGTCTTACCAATAACTCCTGCGGCTAAGGCGCTTTGAGCTGCTTCCCGATTTGTTCTCGCACCAATCACAGAGTTTACGTACGGTGTGGCGCTGGATTCGGAGAAAGCAACGGTTTCACCGTAATTCGGAATATTTTCCGCTATATAGGGGATACAACACCAGCTAAGTATGGCACCTATCCGTTTATAGCCTACCTTTACTCTCCGAGCTACTTCCGCCTCCTCTTTTGGAATTTCAAATACCCTTTCGAAAAACTCGATGTCATATACAGGGTTTGTGCTAGTAGGCACCCTACATGAGGCGCCCCCATTAGCTAAAAGCTCGACAAAGTACATGTCCCCTTCTTGACCACTTGAAGCCGCATGTGCACGGCTTATGGGAACCATTCTTTCAGCGTCGTATGCGTCTCCAATAGCAACGAGTAATTCCATTGCCATTCGCATTCCTTCCCCGAATTCTCCATTAAGCATTCGTTCTTCCTCTTTAGTTAAGTACATCTCGATTCACCCTTCATTCCAGAATGTCCACTTACATCCGCGTAAAACTTTCAAGTTGGCAAACGTTTTGTGGACGTCCTTCCAAAAACTTCACAACGTTATCGATGCAGACGTCGGTGCATCTCTTCACCGCTTCCACCGTATGGAAACCACAGTGGGGAGAAAGTATCGTATTATCAAGTTTGAACAACGGATTATCTTTAGCCGGGGGTTCTTCTTCGAAAACATCTAATCCAGCAAAAGATAGTTTACCTGATTCTAAAGCATTGATTAAAGCTTTCTCGTCTATTACTCTGCCTTGGGATGTGTTGATTATAACAGCACCATTTTTCATGGTTTCGATTTCTTTTTCTCCTATTAACCTTTCCGTTTCCGATGTTAGAGGGATGTGTAGAGTTACGATGTCGCTTTCTTTTAGCAATGTTTGAAGGTCAACGTATTTTATTCCGATTTCTTCTGCTTTCTTCATATTAGGATATTTGTCGAAAGCCAAAATTCGCATCTTAAAAGCTTTGCCTATCTCAGCAACTCGACAGCCAATCAGACCCGTGCCGATTATGCCTAGAGTTTTTCCAGCTAATTCTATGCCTCTAAATGGTCTCCAATCGAAATCGCCTCTCCTAACATGTTTGTCAGCTAATGGCAATTTTCTGATCGATGCCAACAACAAAGCGAAAACATGCTCAGCAACAGCTTCAGTAGCATAGCCAGGAACATGCGTAACTACGATTCCTCTCTCCATTGCTGCGTCGAGATCTACATAGTGACAAGTGGTAGCCCATATAGAGACCATCTTAAGTTTTTCAGCGGAATTAATAACCTCTCTAGTTAAATCACTCCAACCAACTATTACAATGTCAGCTCCCTTTATTCTTTCTTTCAATTCATCAGGTGTCTTAGGTAAATCCTCAAAAATTTCTAGGTCACCAATCGATTGTAATTTTTCGATGTGTTGCTCTTCTAAGTAAATATGGTCTACAACTACTATCTTCATTTCTTCATCTCCTTAAGTTAAATGGGTGAATACTTAAATTTTATTTTAAAGCGTTTGCTCTACTAAGCACATTTCTATGGTTAAATCAAATATCTAAACTCCTTTAAAGCCAGGTATGCGTAAGCAATAGAATTCCGCGGTTCAGAAAAACTTGGAAAAGGAACAAGAATAGCCTACGCGACGATGAGAAAACTGTGTCAATGCTTAAAGAAGACAGAGTACTAAGCGAAGACATAGAAAAAATCAGGCAAATAGTCAAAAACCGCATAATCCTTAATGAAATTGAGAAAACGTTAAAAATTGACTAATCCGCAAAACTTATTTCGGTAAAAATGGTCGGGCGGGCAGGACTTTCATGAAGTGAAACCTTCATTTTGAAATCGCCGAGCTGAGATTAGCCCTGCAGCTCTCCTGCGACACTCCGGTTTCTGCGTTGTGCGCTTGGTAGGCTGGGTGACACCCACCACGGGCAGATGTCTACAGCGTCTCCGTCAGCTACAGCCAAAGGCCTATGCTGGCTCGGAAGCTCTACCAAGCTGAGCTACCGCCCGACTAAAATTTCTAAGATAAGAAAATCGGATTTATGTGTTTCGTATTAGTTATCAACATCTATTTGCTACTTAAAATAATAATCATACTGTGCACGTGTCCAAAGTGCACCCCAAATTATTATAAAAGCTATCGAAATCCAGAAAAGCAATATTAACATCTGAACAGCTTCAGAAGCAATCTCCTCAAACATTTTAACTCAAGAATAACCAGTCTCTACAAACCTAAAAGCAAAGTTTCCAGCACCGAAATGAACCCAAAACAAAACATATTTTCAAAAACGACATATGTTGACACAAATAGCAAGCGTTTTATAAAGATAAATCCTATACAATTCCAGCCTGAGCGGGAAAGGGGAAGGCTTCCATCCCATTATTTCATTCAAAATGATGGGTTATTTTTAATTAAAGTTGTTAACTAAACCCGTAGTGGCGGGCCCGCCGGGAATTGAACCTAGAAATCTATTTGCAGCCAATGAGAAGATAGTTCAGTTTTCATCTTGCCTGAAAATGGCTGCGACTTTGAACACGCTTATCTTCTCTGAGGCTCATGCTGTTTCCAAAATTTGTATTTTTCAATATGTTTTGGATTTCTTAAGTGGAGAATATTAAACAGCTTACCACAATTTTCTTTTCCGTTAACATTGAAATACCATGTAATGTAAGTGTGTTTTGTTCTCTCATCGAATTTTTCCCGTTCATAAACATTTGTCACATTAATTCCGAGGTTTCTCAGTGAAAGTGCCACCTCATACACCAAACCTTTATTACTCATCTCGAATTTTATCCTTGGATAATAGCGGACTGGAGAGCCCCTTTTAAGAAACGTCAAGCTAGCCTCTCCATCGAACAGTCCACTAATAAGTTCAATAAGCTGTTCCTCACCTTGAGAGATTAAAGAAGCGGGCATTTTCTCAATTTTATTCCTAAAGCCAACTGGTAAACCTATTACTTCATGTTTGAATGTAAACAATTCTCTCGAATAGATTACTATCTGACATAACCCTTTTTCTGGACGTTTTGTAACACGAGCTGAAATTCCATACAAATCCTTTAAAAGATGAACAATAACCTTCTCGAAATAAGTAATCTCATCATGAATGTGCCCGTAGTAATAAACACAATAATCTGTCCTACCTTTCCGTTTACGATAATATAAACCACCATCCGCGATGCTGAAACCAGTTTCGTAGCTTAACATAGGTGAAGACAATGGCGGGAGAGTTAGAGACTTAATTTTTCCCAATGTGATTCGTAATTAATTATGTTCTGTAGTTGTAAATTAGCTTTAGGTCACAAATAGTAGTCTCAAAGGTAAGCTTGAATCATGGCGGGCCCGGGGGGAATTGAACCCCCGACCCCCGGGTTTCTTCGTAATGCTGTTTCGTTTTTGCTTAAAAGCCCGGTGCTCTATCCTTACTGAGCTACGGGCCCTTTTCCACTTTCTTCGCATTTAGAAGTTTGGGAAGGTGCTTTTTAGTATTTCGATTATTTAGTTTTTGTTAAAAAGCTTAGGTGGACTGGACTTTTAGGAGGCTTGTTAGAAGTTTTTGACGAGCCAACTATGATTGTCAACATGGTCGTATTTATTCATGTTTTAACATTTTAGAAGCTTCTCCTCCTACAAAGTCCGGCACCATCTTCTAAAAACTATGCATGGGAGAATTTAGTAAGTCCTTGATGGGCGCTATGGATGTTAAGAAAATGAGGACTGGAGAAGAATTCTATTTCATTAGTTTATTGATTAATTCTCTTGCTTGTTTGATTGCTCCCTTATCTTCCAAAGCTTCGCCGATCTCCTCGCCTTTGGCTAAAACTCGA
>DAOUSM010000137.1 GCA_030627225.1 Candidatus Bathyarchaeota archaeon
TAGAATTATTCCTTTAGATGATGTTTATGGAGTGACTTTGTCTAAGGGTTGTGTTGAAGCCTTGGTTGTAAGCAAAGAAACAGAACCTACAGCCCTCAGAATTAATGAGGAAAGGAAAAAGCTTGGGCTTCCTCCGCTTCACATAGTGGTTATAGAGATGGTTCCATCTGAAAATCATGTTCCAATTTCCACTACGCGAATTCGCTGTGGAGAAATTAACAGAGAAGGACTATTGCTGAAAAAGCCACATTAACATTTCCGTGAAAAGAGAATAGTTTAAACCTTTTTAGACTACATTTTACCTAGAAGGATTACTTGTGCAAAGAACAGGTACCGCTAAGCTTCCACTTCATTACGGTAAGGCACCAAGATGGTTAGTTATCCGCATGCGTAAACTTGCAAAGGAAATAGTCACAATCGTTGTTGATGAATACGGCACGGATGATTTCTTAAAGCGAATATCAGATCCTTTCTGGTTTCAGGCATTAGGCTGCGTTTTAGGTTATGACTGGCATTCATCGGGTCTAACCACGGTTGTTACGGGAGTCTTGAAACAAGCTGTTGTGCCGGATGAACACGGCATTGCTGTCTGCGGCGGCAAAGGTAAAGTTTCTCGGCAGGCACCACTAGAAATTGGACATGTTGGCGAAAAGTTTGGTTTTTCAAATGATGAAATCGAGGGTTTACGTTACGCAAGCAAAATGAGCGCTAAGGTTGATAACACGGCTATTCAAGCAGGCTACCAGCTTTATCATCACGCATTCTTCGTGGCTGAAGATGGGAAGTGGGCAGTTATCCAACAGGGCATGTGTCCAAAAGACCGCACAGCCAGACGTTATCATTGGCTTTCCAACAACGCCAAAAACTTTGTTGCTGAACCACATGATGCCATAGTTGGCGATGTAAAACGTGAAGTTGCCTTGAACATGACCGCAAAGGAAAGCGAAGGATGCAGAAAAACCTCAGTGGACATAGCCAAAGAACAGCCAAAAAAGATTATGCGGATGATAATGTCTATCAGACCAGCCTATCAGAAGTCGCTTCAGGAGTGGCTGCCAAAAACTGCAGATACCGTATGGAAAGAATATCCAATTGACGTTTTGTCCATGCCGAGGAACATAAACTGGAAAGCACTGCGAGAAGTTTACGAATTCCAGCCCCACAACTATGAAACCCTGTTAGGGTTTAAAGGCATAGGTCCAGCTACTGTAAGAGGCTTAGCCTTGATTGCAGAGCTAATTTACGGTGAAAAACCAAGCTGGAAAGACCCGGTGAAATATTCTTTTGCTTATGGAGGAAAGGATTCTGTGCCGTATCCCGTGAACCGCAGAGCCATGGATGAATCGATTCAAATTCTTAAACGTGCAATTCAAGAAGCTAAAGTGGGGAACAAGGAGAAGGTGAAGTCTCTGCAGAGGCTTAGGCGGTTTGTCCCAGACAATACAACTCATTAAAGGGATTTCACTCTTCAACAGTTATTGCTTGCTCTCATCCAGCATGCTTTTAAGCAGGCTGCAAATAACTCTAAAAACATTCTCTGGATAAGAAGTATCTCATTATGAATTTGAAAGATAGTGTTTGGCTTAAAATATCTGGAACCAGTGGTATACTTACACCTATAATCGCGTTTACATTAATCTTGCTTGCGATAGCTTCTTACCCAGAGTTTAGTTGGATGGGAAATGCCCTAAGTGATTTAGGTGTCCAAGAAGGAGTTACCGCCGTTCTATTCAACGCAGGTCTTGTAGTTGATGGGATTCTTGCCATTCTTTTTGCAACTGGGCTGTTCAAGTTTCTCCACGAAAGTCTATTGGGCAGAATAGGCGCCTTTATTTTTGTTCTTGATGCGTTTGCCTTAACCGCTATAGGTGTCTTCCCAGAAAACGTTAAACTCATACACTTTTATGTTTCAGTAGCTTTTTTCATGCTCTTTCCGATATCTATGCTTTTCCTAGGTGCCGCTTTTTTGCGAAAATCCAATATGAAGTTAGGGTTCTTCACATTCATAGCCGCTATAGTTGCAGCAATTGTCTGGACCATTCCATTCGGCAAAGGCGTAGCCATTCCCGAAACTCTTTCCGCACTTTCGGCATCAACGTGGTCCATAGTTTTGGGGTTCAAGATGCTGAAAGAAAGCTCACATTAAAAACGATTAATTTGTGAAAACTTTGTCAAGCGTTATACTTCGAGACTTTTCGAAAACTGCAAACGCTTTTATCAATTATGCATGTTATAAAAACATGTGAAAAAATGGCACATGAAGGCAACAACAGGAAAGCCGGCGAAGGCGGTTCAAGCATCGAAGAATTAAGTAAGAAACTTGATTTGATAATGAAGAGGCTTGAAACACTAGAAGCTTTTATAATTAATAGTCCAGAATATGCGGGATTAGCCCCATATCTTCGCATGACCCGCATGGGTATAGGCCTATACGGCGAACCGTTAAAAATTGCAACACGACTCAAAACCGCTGAAAAATATTTACGGAAAACATGGATCGCTCAAGATGAAATCTCAAGATGCATAATACAAGCACTCGCTTTGCATGATAAACTAAACATATCAGCAATAACACGTCAAGTCCGAAGGATGCGCGGAAAAGCGTCAAGAAGAATCATTAGAAATAGGCTTCAACGCTTGGAAGAAGAAGGCATAGTTAAACCCGCTAAAGGATACGGAAACGCTTACCAACTTGCAGAGTGACCAAATGGCTGATCACTTTTTTCCACAATAAATAACTGTGCTGCTCAGACCTTATCATAATGGAGGTGAAACAAAAATGAGTGAAGAAAAAGAGAAGAAAAAGGAAGAGAAAGAGGACGTGGAAGAATTAAGAGAAGTCTTAAGCGTAGTTTCGAAAGAGATCCCATCCTTAATAAAGGGGATAATTGCAAGCGTGTTTTCCGAAGAAGCAGGAAAGGACATGGGCAAAGCCGCTGCAGCCTTCTACAAGGAATTGAAAGAAGCAGGTGTGCCGGAAGAAACGGCTGTTAAGATGACTGAAAACTACATGTCAGTTTTCACCAGCCTCGGAGAGATAATGAGGAGGGCTGTAAGTGGAGAAAAAAGGGTAAAGGTGGTAAAAGGCGAGGATATAGGCGAGGAAATTTCAAGGAAAATCAAGGAAAAACTAGCTGAAAAACGCCGAGAAGAAGGGGAAGACTAACAAAGTCTCGCTTAGCTTATAAAACTAAGTGAAGCATACATGAAAATTCGCAGCATATTTAGCATACTTTCTTCTTTAACTCGTCTTTTGCTCAGTCTTTTCACCTTGTGGTTTACATTTGGCTGGAAAGTAAGAAAAGCAAGAAAAGCCTTTGAAAAACAACTAATCCGTCAAGGCATGGCAAAGAAGAACGCCAAAAGATTAAGCGCCCAATACTCA
>DAOUSM010000164.1 GCA_030627225.1 Candidatus Bathyarchaeota archaeon
CCGAACAATCCTTGTGGGGCACTTTATGAAGAGAAAGTTGTAAAGCAGGTATTAGACCTCGCAGGCGAGTATGACATCCCAATTTTATCGGATGAAATTTACGACCAGATTATTTATGAGGGAAAGTTTGTTAGCACTGCTTATCTGGCTAAGGACGTTCCAGTAATCGGGTTGAACGGTTTTTCAAAGGCATATTTGATGACTGGGTGGAGGCTTGGCTACATATACTTTCATGACCAAGAAGGCCAACTGCAAGAGTTAAAGCAGTGTATCGAAAAAGAGGCGAGGATAAGACTGTGTGCAAACACGCCGGTTCAAAAGGCTGGAGTAGCGGCTCTAAATGGTCCGCAAGACCACATAAAGGAGATGGTTGAAAAGCTTAGGCAGAGAAGAGACTACGCGTGGAAAAGGTTGAATGAAATTGATGGGATAAGTTGTGCAAAACCAGAGGCAGCTTTTTATGTTTTCCCAAAAATCCATGCAGTAGGGTCAAAGTGGAAAACAGATAGAGAATTTGTATTGGAACTTTTGAAGGAAACTGGTGTGCTTTTTGTGCATGGTTCGGGATTCGACCCAGTTTATGGAGCGGGGCACATTAGAGGCGTTTTCCTACCGCCAATTGAAACGCTTGAGCAAGCTCTTAATGAAGTTGAATGTTTCATGGAGAAGAATAAATAAGGAATGAGGTTTTGGCTGTTTTCTGCCGGCTTCGCTTACTGGTAAATGGGTGTTCCTTCTTTCGGATCTCTGACAATCTTTTCAAATTTTTGCATTAAAAGGCGTGTTATGGGTCCGGGCTTGCCGTCGCCTATTATCCGCTTGTTAACTTCCACTATTGGGACGATTTCTGCTGCTGTGCCTGTGAAGAATGCTTCATCTGCTGTGAACAAGTCGGTTGGTGTGACGTTGCTTTCAACTACTGTGTACCCAAGTTTTTTGGCTAATTTCATGACAACATCTCTTGTTATTCCAACCAGCGCACCAGTGGATGTTGGTGGAGTTATGACCTTTCCATTTTTCACTATGAAAAGGTTTTCAGCAACTCCCTCACTTATGTAGCCGTTTTTGTCTAGGCATATGGCTTCGTCAAAACCCGCTATGTTTGCTTCAATCTTTCCTAGTATGCTGTTTAGATAGTTTAGGGATTTAACCTCGTGGGATGTTGCGTCAACAGGGTCTCTTTTCACCCAGACAATCATGGCTCTTATTCCTTTCTCTTTCGCTTCGGTTGAATGCAGCTTTATAACGTCCGTTATGATTATCACGGTTGGTTTTCGGCATTTTCTCGGGTCGAGTCCTAAGTCGCCAACACCTCTAGTGACGACAAGGCGTATGTACGCGTCTCGCAAATTGTTTTTCCGCAGAGTTCCCAAAACAGCATTTATCATTTCCTCTTTTGTTAATGGAATGTCAAGCATGATTACACGCGCTGAACGGTAAAGCCTATCTATGTGCTCTTTCAGTTTGAAGACGACGCCGTCATATGCACGGATTCCTTCAAACACACCGTCGCCATACAAAAGTCCATGGTCGTAAACTGAAACTTTTGCTTGTGATTTTGGGTAGTATTCCCCGTCTACGTAGACGAGTAATTCTTTTTCCAACAGTTTTGTCCTCCAGACTGGAGAAACCTAGTCTATTCAACTAAGGTCTGATATATTTTTTGCAAAAAATTGGCTGCTTTTACCATTGTCAACCGTAGAATTGTGGTCTCTTCGATAGATATTTTGGAAGGGGTAGCGGCTTAAGGGGTTTGCCTTGCGTATTCTCTTTAATCTCGTTTATCAACTCTTCGAGTTTCATTCCGCGTATCTTTCCGACTTTTCTATCTCTGACTGGAAGCATATCAGATTCCATCTCTTTTCGTCCAACAACAATTATGTATGGAACCCACTCCATTTCACCATCTCTGACCCTCTTCTGCAAAGTCAATGTCCGGTCGTCAATGTCCACGCGTATGTGTTGTGCCTCTATGGCATTGGCCAGTTTTTCGGAATGTTCAAGGTATTTTTCTGACATTGGGATTATGCGTACTTGTGTTGGTGAAAGCCATAGTGGAAGCATTGGTGGTTTACCGCTTTTTTGTTCTTTGTAGGCTTTTTCCAATAATGCGTATACGCATCTCTCAATCGCTCCGCTTGGGGAACAGTGCAGAATTAGCGGATAATGCTTCTCACCTTTCTCGTCAACGTATGTTATGTCGTATCTTTTTGCGTTTTCCACGTCAATCTGGTCTGTAGAGAGGGCTGCAGCCTTGTCTTGATTGTCCACAAAGTTGAAGTCCCATTTCAGCCTGAAATAGAAGAAGCGTTCCTTCCACATCTCAGCCAAGGTTGGCCTGCCGAAGACCTTAGCTAAAGATGCAATAAACTCTTTGTTTTCTTCGTAGAAATCTTTTGTGAAGCGTATTGCTGCTTCATATTCGTCTCTCAATAAGCCTATTTCCTCTAGGATTTGCATGCACAGTTTGAATCTTGTTATTAACTCTTTTTTGGCTTGTTCGAGGTCTGTGCAGAAGGCGTGGCAGTCCGGCATTGTAAACGCTCGCAGTCTCCTTAAACCGACAACTTCTCCGCTTTTTTCCCGTCTGAAACTGTAGCGGGTTAGTTCGTAAACTTTTAGTGGCATGTGCTTATAGGAAAACTGGGCGTCATGAACGATTAGAAACTGTCCGAAGCATGCGGCGAACCGCAGAAACAGCTCTTTATCCTCTGATTTTAGCAGATATTGTCTTGCTGGAAAACGGTTTAGGTAGTCTGCTAGGCTTGGGTGTTGAAAATCATACATGACTGGTGTCTCAACTTCCATCGCTCCATACTCCGCCATTTGTGCATTAACGAACCGTTCAAGCAGCGATTTTATCAGTCGGCCTTTCGGATACCAGCGGATGTTTCCAGGGTCACTTCCAGGTTCGTAATCAGCTATTTCCAGCCTTTTCATTAACA
>DAOUSM010000084.1 GCA_030627225.1 Candidatus Bathyarchaeota archaeon
CAAGTGTTAAAACAGCTTAGAGGCACGCTTTGAGGCATTTTCTCTTTTGAGTAGTAAGTTGAAAGTAGCGAAGTCAAGAGGAAGACAGCGTGAAGGGATAACTAAAGCAGCAGAAGACCCAAGAGGCTTATTCGGAGACAAAGTATTATCGTGGTCCTCTCTGGCTGTATGGTGGTGATTAGAGTTGAGTCGTGGAGTTGTAAAGATTAAGAGTTGGGAGGAGTTTAAGCGCTTAGCCACAGAACTGAAGCCAAGGGCTATCGTTTACAACATTGAGCAGAGCGTTCCAGCAAGGGAACTCACAAGTTTGAGGCTGATACTGCCCGGTCAGGGAGTGCAATATGTTTTTCTTGACTTTCCGAAAGGAGAGACGCTAAGAGAAACAGGTATTTCATTGCGTAAGGACGAGAAAGGAAACATCTATTTAGAAGATGAAGACGTAATTAGTTTTGTTAAAAAGCAACTTAACAGAGAGGAACTAATTGTTTGTTCTTACTGGACAATTTAGCGCGAAAAATTAATAACACTGTTAGAATTTCTTGAAGAGTCTGGCGAAGTAGCCGCTATAGTCAAAGGATTAGAAGGCTTTAAGCCACCTGAAAAGCCTAAAACAAAGGAGAGGTTAGCCACAGAGCTTTCCGACTTGCTTTACATAATCTTCGTTTTGGCAGAACATTACGGCATAAACCTAGAAGAAGCTTTTCTACAAACAGTGAACGACTACATGCTTCGATTCATCAAATAGCTTAGTTGAAAACAAAAAGAAGAGGAAAGACTCTAAAGTTTCTTGTATACTATGTCTTTTTCTCTTACGCGTTGCACAACCTTTAGGCCTATGCTTTGTCCAGCCTCAGCCCTCTCAACATCCTCGTGCTCAATCTGCATGGACTCGACAACTTGCTCAAAATCTGTTGTGGGCCCCTTAACGAGTATGTGGTCGCCGACAGCCAAAGGCGCGCTAAGCTCCACAACGGCAACGCTGATTTTTGTGAAGAAATGGGTTACACGTCCAACCTCAACAACATTCTCTTCACTCAAACATTTCATCTCCTAACACAAAATACAACGTATCTACATAAATAATTTATTCAATTATCTTGCCCTCCAAGTAAGTCGTAAAAGCATTAACAACTTTAACATGCAAAGTCTTGCCGATTAAGTCGCCAGAACCAGCATCCTTCAGAACCACTGGTTTGTAGGCGAAATTGCGTCCAACCCAAGAACTAGGAACCTTGCCAATTTCACCGGTCCAGCCAACCCAACGCTGATTCCTCTCAAAAGCAACTTTTCTAGCTAACTTGGCTGCCAGACCGCTTCTACGTTTAATCTCTGGAAAGGGCACAGAATCCTCTCGCATCTCTGCAGCATCGGTTCCCGGTCTCGCAAAAAACTTCGAAACATTCACTATGTCAGGCTTAACCTCCTCAATCAACCGCAAGGTCTTTTCAAAAGCCTCTTCAGTCTCTCCTGGAAAACCGCAGATGACATCTGTGGCTATAGTTATCTCTGGAAAACTAGCTCTAAAAGCATTCACTATACTTTTGAAACCCTCTACGGTATAGAACCGTCTCATTCGCTTCAAAACTTGGTCGTCGCCGCTTTGCACTGGCAGGTGGATGAACTTGAAGATTTTTTCGCTTTGAAAAGCCTGAATTAAGTCTTCCAGTATATTCTTTGCCAAGTTTGGGGTCATCATGCCGACGCGAATCCTAAAATCCCCTTCAACGCTACATAAAGCCTTAAGCAGTTCCGCGAGGTTTGTGCCTATATCCCGCCCGTAACATGCGGTGTCCTGCGAGGTTATCCAAAACTCTCTAACTCCAGAAGCTACGTCTTTTTTCACCCTCTCCACAATTTCTTGAATGCTGTAGCTTCTCAGACGCCCCCGGGCGAAGACTACGCAGCAATAAGCGCATGAGCCCAAACAACCATAGTTCACGGGAATAATTCCAATAGCAGAGTTCAACCGTAACCGGGGAAGCTCTAGGCTGGGTTTAGCATTCACAGCTCCCTCTAAGGCAACAACTCTCTCACCGTTCAAAACGTGTCTTACAACATCAACAATTTTGTCGCCCGCCGCTGGACCCACGACCCCGTCAAAACGCACTTCTTTGCATAACCTTTTAAAGTTTATTAGAGGCAAACATCCAGTAACAACCAATTTTTTACCTGCTGGAATCCGTTTTAAAACTTCAATCATGCGGTTTTCCGTCGGTCCCTTAACCGCACAAGTGTTATAGATAACTGTGTCCGCAGCCTCAACGGTGTCCACGAGTTTGTATCCAGCCTCTGCTAAGCACCCAGCCAAAACCTCACCGTCAGCCAAATTCGTCGAACACCCAAAGCTCTTAATGAAAACTTGCATAATTCTCCATCGCAATACATTAAATGCTTTAACAAGGAATAAAAACATAAAGGTTTACAGAAACCAGAATTTACACAAATCTGAAAGAGAAATGCGTAATATTTAAAAGGAAAAGACCCAGCATATTTAAAACATATTTATTTCATGTTATATAGAAGTATAACCTTAGAACGGAATTCTGTAACTAGCAATAGAGGGAGAAGATAATGAAGTTGATTACGCTATATCTGCCTGAGCCTTATATTAAGGCGTTAGATCAGCTCGTGAATGAGAGGTTTTATCCGAATAGGGCTGAAGCGATTCGTGTGGCAATCCGTGATTTGATAAGTACTGAGGTTTGGCGGAGGAAAACAGTTGGCTAAGATGCGTCCTACAGAGCATGCGCTAAGCTATACATGGCATGATGCGGTGAGCGAGGGAATTCGACCGCTGGGCTATTGCCGCATAGTGGTGGTTGGCGTTGGAGGAGCAGGCAATAATACGGTAACAAGATTAATGGAGATGGGTATAGTTGGAGCGGAATGCATAGCAGTGAACACAGATGCTCTTCACTTAAGTGCTTCAAGGGCTCATCAAAAAATCTTGATAGGTGAAAAACTAACGAAAGGCCTCGGAGTCGGTGGCGATCCAAGGCTGGGTAGAGCAGCAATTGAGGAGTCAAGAAAGCGCATTGATGATTTGCTTACGGATGTTGACATAGCCTTTGTAACGGCTGGCTTAGGCGGTGGAACAGGAACGGGGGCTGCACCAGTTATAGCGGAGATTGCGAGACGAAAGGGGGCAATAACAGTCGGTGTTGTAACCACGCCTTTCCGCATCGAGAAAGGTCGAATGGAGTATGCTGCTAATGCTTTGACTGAATTGCGGAGACAATGCGACACCGTAGTCGTAATAGACAACAACAAGCTCATGCAGCTCGTGCCTCAATTGCCAATAAATGAGGCTTTCAGAGTTGCAGACCAGGTTTTGGCAAACATGATTAAGGGCATAGTTGAAACAATTTCGGCTCCAAGTCTGGTTAACCTCGACTTTGCAGACTTCAAAACTATTGTTAGACGGGGCGGAGTAGCCGTTGTCGGAGTAGGCGAATCTGACGCACCGAATCGAGCAGAGGAAGCTGTGCGAAACGCTTTAAGAAGTCCACTGTTAGATGTGGATTACGTGGGTGCAACTGGAGCACTAATTCACGTCACAGGCGACAATCAGATGACGATTGAAGAGGCAAACCGTGTTGGGGAGATAGTCACAGAAATGATGGATGATGATGCTTTAGTTATCTGGGGTGCAAGAGTGAATCCGGAACAGAACGGTTCATTAAAAGTTACGCTTGTCATGACTGGTGTAAACTCGCCGCATATACTAAGCGGATTCGGAACAATTGCACCACAACTTTTCAACTTGGAACCCTATGCAGCGCCTGAAAAACCACTGGACATAAAGCTAAACCTGTACCAAATGGAAAATTTCTAATAACCTTCTCTCCCCTTTCTCCCTTCTTTACGTTAGAATTTTCTTTTAAGAAGTAAAAGTTCTCTTTTCAGCCTTATCTTTAAAGGTATTGCCCCGCCGCATGGTAGGCATAAACCCTTACTTATCGCTTTAACAATTTCATCCACTTCCAATTCAGCATCCATAATGGTGTATGCACAACCTATCTCTGGACCATAATGGGCGTCGCTGCCAGCAACGCGTGGAATTCCAAGACGAGAAGCAATTTTTTGGCTATGTCTTACAGAGTAGTTGAAGGGGATTGCTGAGGAATTTATCACTTCCACTGCGTCAAATTTTGAATTTATGTGTCTACCTAAGCTTCCTTTAAAAGGGGTTACTGGATGACAAGCCACAGCTATACCGCCCAATTCATGAATTTTATCCACAGTTTCATCCACGCTAAGCTTTTGTGGAATTGGCTCTTGAAGGTTAAGCCCTATAACATGCCCGTTTAGACTTGAAATCTCTATCCCCGCAATAATCAGAAAATCTGTTTCTTTGGCTATCTTTAGTGCGCCGTCAAGTCTGTCATGGTCTGTTACGGCGACTCCGTCTAGTCCACGCTTTTTGGCGTAAAAAATCAGCTCTTCTGGCGTAATCAGAGAGTCGTAGGAGTAGTTGGTGTGGACGTGTAGGTCGATTTTGAGTTTCAAAATTTCACAGCCAACAATGGAACTTAGGCGGCCTTAGCCAAGCTTTCTCTAACTTTCTCCAGCATTTCATCTAGTTTCTCGCCGTCAGCCTCTATCTTTCGGAATAAAGGCTTAGCTTTAGCTATTTTGTGGCTTGCTGGCAATGGTTTTAAGGCTTCATCCCATTTTTGTTCGTGAACGCTTCCATGCAGGTTGAGAGTTTTCCA
>DAOUSM010000039.1 GCA_030627225.1 Candidatus Bathyarchaeota archaeon
GTATGCTATGGCTGAGAGAAAGGCTAAGGCTATGCCTATGGCGCTTGTCTTGTTTGGTGTTAATCCTATTTTGTGGGCTGTTTTTGCTTCTGTTGTAAGCATTGTTTGAACTTTTTTCTTAAGTTTTGTTAGCATGAAAGGCTTCTCCGTTTTATGTTAGTGATTCATGGTTGTTGTTTCTCGTATGCAAAGGTCATCTAAATACTCTTTTAACTCTTCTGTGGTTTTGGCTTTCGCTCTTCGTATACTATCAGTTGTGAGCTTTTCTCATAAAAAGGAAGAGGGTTAAGAATTGTCTTGTGATGCGTATCAGCGTCTTAAATTATTCATCTCTGCGCGGAGCGTAGCAAACTTTATCTTAAGGTAGGGTGCTTCAGCATTTTATCGTTGGAATCGCATGGTTTACTATGTAGTGTACAAGGCTTCAAAGAATTATAATAATCGAAGTTTAATCCCTGCTCGTTTAAGGGCTATTGGTTGTAGGCAGATAAACAAGACATTTTGGGAATTTGACAAGGAGAAAGTAGCTAGGGTTTTGAAACTGCTTGAAAAGAATCATCCAATGATCCTTAAAAGAACTAAAGAAGTCAAGAAGCGTTCAGTTGCAGATGGTGTGGTGCAAGACCTTGGAAGCTTAATTGTGGTCTCGTTTAAGGCGCCTAAAGATGAGAAGGAGAAAGTACGGAACGTTGTGAAAAAGGCTCCTTGCATTCGTCTATGTAGGCGTGTTTACGCTTTTTATCAACTGCACTCTCGATTTGATTCGAAAAATGAGTTAATCGATGTGGAACGTTTAGTTGCTCTCATAAAAGCGGTCGGCGGGGGGGTCAATCTGTTTCCCAAACTAGTTATTTTTAATGAATGTGCACTTCAAAGATTGGTTGATGAAACAAAGCAGCACATGGAAAAAGAAATTCTGGGCATAATTCAAGACTGTATGCAAATTTACGGTAAATGTCTGAAAAACGAGTGTAATCAAAAGCAGCTTAATGAGGCTTTACGCAAACTTAGAAGGCAATTTGTTACAGCTAGAAGAAAGGCGATGTATTATGAGAAATGGATGGGGTTTGACTTTTCCAAAAATCTGATGAGGGCGTACAGAGCCTTGTTGAAGCTAAAACGTTATTCTCAACGGGCAGAAATTAGTTTCATAAGCCATTATTCTGCTAACGAAGAAATTAGGAGTTTATCGAGTAAAATGGCGAAAAATAAGTGATTATTTTAAATAAACCGCGAATAATTTAGTTTTTCGTGAATTGAGAGTTTTTTCAAAAGTGTTGTTCGGAAGACTTAAATTATGGGCTCTTTCTGTTTTAAAAAACCTTTAATTAAAAGTAATTGATGCGACTTTTTCCAGGAGGTAAAGCCATGCGCTTCGAAGAAGAAGAATGGGAAGAGGAAGAAGAAGAGGAAGAAGAAGAGTGGTAAACCTCTAACCATAGCTGGCTAATATCCCCTTTTTCCCTTGCTTGAGAATTCTTCATGCCTTTCAGGCTCAGTTGATTTTGTCTATTGGGTGGCGATTGTTTTTTAAGTTGGGTGCGTAAAATAGTTTTGTTGTTGAAAGGTGTCTGTATGATTAGTGTTATGTCTGTGAAGGTTGACGGTAAAACTTATTTGGGAGTGAAAGTTGAGCTTCCTGATTCGCCGCCGCTGCTTGTGGTGGTTGCTGAGAAGGGGTTTGTTATGTGTGGTTTTTTGAATGTTGATTTTGCTGAAAGGCTGGGTGTTGCTGCTGCGGTGGTTAGTGGAGTGAAAAGTTTTGAAGACGTGCTTAATGCACAAGTTAAAGCAGCTACTTCGAAGGCTAAGACTTTGGGTGTAAGCGTAGGAATGAAGGGCGCGGATGCGTTAAAGTGTATGCTTTAACTTTTCTTGAAGTCAAATTTAGGCTTTCCGCACAACCTAAAATGGATAGCTCCTGTCGTTTTTCAGACTTTTTCCCTTACGTTTTTGCAGGTTTTTGCATTAGATTTCTAAAAGGCTCCGAATATGGGGAGTTTCAATTTTAGGTTTGGATGTTTTGTTGCTGAAAGTTTTATCTTAGTTTATTTCTATTGAAAAGTGGGGAAAGAAGTTTTGGCTGACATTTCGAGGGTTAAGTTTACTAGGCATGCTGTTGAGAAGTTTGATTTTTTGAAGAATTATGGTTTTGAAATTGGTAAAGGGCAGGTTATTGAGACGGTTCTTTATCCGAGTCGTCTGGATAGGAGGGGTGATCAGTTTTTTGCTGTTAAGCTCATGGATTCAAAGTATGCTTTAAGGGTGGTTTATGAAAAGCGGAAAGGCTTTTTAGTTGTCATTACTTTTTATCCTGTTAGGCGTGAGCGTTATGGCTTATAAGATCAAGTATGATGGGGATGCTGACGTCTTGACAGTTATACTTAGGGAGAAAGGTAAGCTTTCTCATGCGGAAGAAGTGGGTGACATTGTAGTTCATTTTGATGAGGATGGGAAGCCGCTTTTTATGGAGATACTTAGAGCCAGCAAGATAGTTCCGTTAATGGTTGAAGGTTTAGCTAAAAAAGAAGTTACAGTGGCTTAATCTGTTCCTTCTATGGTATTTCTCTTTGATTGCGTCTTTGTACTCTGGGAGTTTTTCAACATCTAAAGCGAGAAGCCTGAGCGTTGATGTGGGAATGAAGGGCGCTGATGCCTTAAAGTGTCTGTTTTGAAATAAGTATTTTATTGGTTGTCTGCGCGCCCATTATTGGATATCCCTATCGTTTTTCATATCCCTCCCCTAGAGAATTTCCTATTTTAATGTTAACTTAGACTTCAATAGACGCTTTTTCAGAAGTGTATGGCGTCACACATCATTAATGCCAGAGGCTCTAACGTGCAAGACCGATTATATTGGTGAAATTTTAACCAATACTGCTTACCCCTTTATGATTTCAACATTATTCGCCTATTTGGAGCCGAATATGTTCTGTTTGTCGATGGAAGCAAAGTTTTGGGTGTTTTGGCAGCTTTTTCAGCAATTTTGAACATGATTTCAAGTCTGTTTAGCAACTTAATTCTTGACTGCTGATGTCCTTTTTCAGTTTCCTTTTCAAGATCTGGGCTTGTCGAACAAGCAGTTTGATATGATACCCCTCTATCGTTTTTTATACCCCTCCCCCCTCTACTTTTTCTGTGCTAGGAATATTTGGTTGTCCGTGCAATTATTACGGGGTACCACCTATCGTTTTTTTGCAACATGTATCTATCACATAGGTTTGCAGATTTTCCATGTAAGCTAGCAAAAGTATAGGCGTGCTATTTGTAATGCTTTGCCATCTCTTTGTTAAAAGGTAGCGTCAAAATATCCTTAATTAGGGCTTCGGCTTGTTCAAGGGATCTTGTTCGCGGGTCATTTAATAACCATTCAAACAGCAAGTCTTTACCTCCTTCTAAGAAGGCTTCTAGCGCCCACTCCATCCTTAACATACGTGGAATTATCACATGCAGCATCAAAAGTTTTGGTAATCTACCAACATGAATCCTTTCAACACCTCTTCTATTTACAATAGCAGGAACTTCTACGACAACATTATTAGGTATACTGTCAATCGCGCCTTTGTTGGGAATGTTAAGTTGAAACATTCTGTCTTTATCGTTAACGGTAGCATCAACGATAGGTACATGCTGTTCTCCACTCTTGACTGGTGGAAATATACTTTTTACTGGAGTTGATGGATTATTATAGACCTTAAGCATTTTATCCATTTGTTTTCTTAAGTCCCTCAGATACCGAGCCCAACCAATCTCTGAATCAAACCCGCCTAATGGACCATACCATCTTTTCTTTGTTTCAAGATTTGTGTGATACTTCCAACCACCACTTCTTGCAGTGTCCCCCACAGGAAATAAACTGAATCTCTTGTACATGTCTACGGCTGCCGGAGACATTTCCACGTCATAGTATTCAGGGTTCCAATTCTTCCAAAAAATGTCTGCTTTAGTTTTGATCCAATCATCTAATAATGGATAGGCATCTTCACCCTCATAGAGGAAGGAGGTCATCCAGATACAGTGGTTGAAACCTATGGATTGAACTTCCACCTCTTTAAGGTTAAGTCCAAGCCTCTTTGCCACTGTCTTATATCCAATATGTCCATGACAAAGACCTATAACCTTTAGTTTGGTCTCTCTTGTTAGAAGGGTGCAACCTTCAAAAACTGGGTTTGCAGTTTGAAATAACCATGCCTCAGGGCAAATATCTTCCATGTCTCTAGCGATGTCCATGAATAGCTTCAGTTGATTATAACCTCCTATAGTATAGTAATCTGAGACCATATTGTAGTCTACGCTATCTATACCTCTGTAATACCCATTTTTTTCCGCAACTTTACGTTGTATCTCATAGTTGTTATGTCCACCAGCTAAAACCGTGTTGAATACAAAATCGGCATTCTCTAGCGCCTTCTTCCTATTCATAGTTTTTTCAAACTTTAGGTCTGCTTTAACCTCAGTTGAGTATCTTTTGGCAAGACCGTATATCACTTTAAGGCGTTCTCTGTCAATGTCCATCAACGAGATTGTGCTGCCCCAAAGACTTTTTGTCAAGCAAATATCCTTAATTAAACTTGCCGACCATGCTATGCTACCAGCGCCTATTATACTTATTTTAACCATGTAGATCCACCCAAATATTCGAGTCTGCGCACACGTGTGTTAAACCTTATTTGCGGTTTTCTTTATTTCCTTGAGCCAATTTTTCGCGCATTGCTTTATAGTTTATGGAACGACATTATGTAACGCCATTCTACTAGCGAGCACAAAAATCTAATAAAAATCGAATGGAAAACAACCTGCTCCTTCATACGAGTTTATTGGAATTGTTATGGGCATTTGAAGTTTGCATCATTGACTGTTTGTGCTGTTTGACTAAGGCTTATGAATGTTCCCACCTAATCATTCCCTAAAACTCTTATCACCGATGCTTATAAGCGTAAAAATAACAGAAATCTGTGAGGGACGACGTTTCTTGTCTAAGAGAGCGCTTTTAGACGCTGTTGCTGCTGAAATCCTAGCCTGCCGCAAATGCCCGCTTTGGAAAACCCGTAAAAACGCTGTTCCGGGCGAAGGCAGTCCAAACAGCCAAATCGTATTTATTGGAGAAGCACCTGGCTACTGGGAAGACATCAAGGGAAAACCATTCGTAGGAGCTGCTGGAAAATTCCTCGACACGCTACTGTCTGAAATTGGATTTTCAAGACAAACAGTTTTCATAGGCAATATCCTAAAGTGTAGACCTCCAAAAAACCGTGAACCGTTACCGAACGAAATTCAAAAATGCACACCATACTTGGACAGCCAAATCCGAATTATTCAACCAAAGTTTATTGTTACTCTTGGAAACTACTCAACAGCCTACATCTTCTCTAAAGCCGCTTTACCATTCAACGGAATAACCCAAGCTCACGGAAAATTCTACGAAGCGTCTGTTTTGGGCATGCGAGTAGCAATCTTTCCAACTTTTCATCCAGCCGCATCGCTCTACAGTGCAAGATACAAAGGACAGCTGATTCGCGATTTCCACACACTAAAACATGAACTCGTAGAAAAAGGGCTTGTTTAATCACTTATCTTCTTAGTAGCCTCTATCTCATTAAGCAACTCTTCTGCGTTCCTGTATGTTTTAGCTGGTAAATTAGCCAGAACGGTACCAAGCCTAACCTGTTTTCCCTCTTCAACCTCCACAAGCCGCCACCCAAGCTTTTTGATTAACATGATTTTTGAAATTGGATACCGCGTCCTTTCCACAACGCTTCTAATAGAAGCTAAACCCGTTGAACCAGTAATCTTCGGAAAAACTCCCTTTGACAAGTATTCCATGAAGCGCACTCCATCCATAAACATTGAAAGGTTGTTAAATAGAACGTAAACCTCTTTCCCTTCCCCTTCGTACGGACTGATTAACTCCTTCAACTTTTGCAGTTCAGAATCACTGTATTGATAATAATACATTCGTTCACCTAAACCGTGAAGCCTAAAATAAGCAACATCACTAGTGTAAGCTGGCAAAACTCTAAATGGGTCAGTGACGTGCACAGCATCCAACTTCTCCAAAACTTCCCCAAGCCTTTTGCGAACCTCAGCAGTCTCCCACGCAGATCCACGGGTCTCCCAAATCAAAACCAAACCTTCACGGTCCACAGTCCCAAAAAACTTCTCAGCATCCCCAAGCCTATCAGGTCTAAAAGAACCCGGCGTTTGAACAAGCAATATTCTCGAGTTTAGAGTCTTGCATATCCACTTCATACGCTCAAAAGCCTCAAGACTTGATTCTTCAACTTTCAGTTTCGACTTATGACTTATGTCCTGATGCGCCTTAACCGTAAACTCAAAACTTTCAGGAGCCTTTTCACGCCAACCCTTGACCGTTTTCTCCTGCGGGTACTGGTAAAAAGTGCTGTTTAGCTCTACCAAGCTGAAGTTTTCGAAATATTTCTTCATGGATGTTGGAAAACCACAACACCCAACCCTAATCATCATAACCGCCTTACACACTTCTAACTTTCTTCTATCGTTACATAACCTTTCGCTTTAAAATATGAAAATCAGAAAAACTCCAACAACAACCAATATCGACCCTGCAACATTCTTTGCTGTAACCCGTTCACGCAGAAAAACTATTCCAGATACTGTTGCAAAAAGCGGCGTTGTCGAAGAAATTGGAACAGCCTGCGATTCCGAGGTGTAGAGAAAACTGTAGGTTAAGAGAAACCATCCAAAGGCTAATGCTACAATGCCGCCGAAAACGAGAGCAGCCAATGTCTTTCTATGCGTTTTCAGAAAACTGAACTCTCTATCGGTTATCGGAGCTGAAGCTAACAGAAAAACCGCGACTGCTGCCACTCTAATGGTGTTGATGGCTAAAGCTGTGTCTAAGGCGCCTTTTTCTGGAATTTTCACAGCCATGTTAATCATTGTTATGCTTACAGCCCATATTATTGCAGTTGCCAAAGCATAAGCCACGCCTTTAACCAAAACTTTCTTTTGCGGTTCGCTTGTGCTTTCTTCTTCTCGGCTGAGAAGCCACACTCCAAAAACTATTACAACGGTGCCGAAAACCACATAAAAAGTGACAGCTTCTCCTTGTAAGAAAACCGCAAACAAAAGGTTGAACAACGGATATATGCATGTTATCGGAACGGCTCGCGCCACCCCTACAAGCTTCAAACTTACCATATACAACGTATCGCCTAAGCCCAAACCAATTATTCCGCTTATGCCTGCAAGAACAACAGCATACAATGGTAAATCCATCAAAACTCCAAATTTACCCATAACCACCAAACAAAAAACCAAAACTACACTCGTGCACACGCAACGCACAATGTTTGCTGAAATAGGCTTCGCCCTTAACAGCACTTCTTTATATAGTACCGCGGATACTGTCCAGCAAATCGCAGCACCTAAAGCCGCCAATTCCCCTATCA